>CAMBDE010000028.1 GCA_945865295.1 Chitinophaga pinensis
ACAATGGGCACATTACAATTGTTACCCAATGGCCAAATCATCGTCTTAATGGCTGATCATCAAACCATTGGAGGTTATGCCAATTTGGGTCAAATAATTTTGGTAGATTTACCTAGGCTTGCACAATTAAATAACCATAGTCATTTTAAGTTAAGCATTACAAATGTTCAAACAGCCCATCAACTTTATCGATCAATACAGTCCTGGTTTATCCATTGACATCAATTGTGATATGGGAGAAGGTATGCAAAACGATGCCTTATTAATGTCCTATATCAGTAGTGCAAATATTGCATGTGGGTATCACGCTGGGGATGAGGCTACCATTAAAAGAACCATCGAATTGGCTTTAGAAAATAATGTGGCAATTGGCGCACATCCGAGCTATCATGATAGAGAAAATTTTGGGAGGCTTACTCAATCCATTGCTTTAGTTGAACTCGCTGAATTAATTAGTGATCAAATTTATTTATTTGAAAAAATCACCAACCAAATGGGTTGTAAGATCCATCATATAAAACTGCATGGCGCTTTGTACAATGATTGTGCAATGGATGCTTTATCAAGTAAAATTGTAGCACAAACAATTCAAGCCATTGATCCTTCCATTATGTTGTATGGATTGAGTGGAAGTCATACAATAAAAGAAGCAAAAGCAATTGGCTTACAAACTGTGCAAGAAGTTTTTGCGGATAGAACTTATCAGTCAAACGGACAATTAACGCCAAGGTATTTGGATCATGCCCTCATCACAGATCCAATTGAATCTGCAAAGCAAGTCTTGTCAATGGTGTTGGATCAAGAGATAAAGACAGTTGACGGAACAATGATTGGAGTCAACGCAGAAACGATTTGTATTCATGGAGATCATGAAGCAGCAGTTGAAATCGCAAAACACTTATTCAGTTCATTACAACAATACCAGATTGAAATCAAACAACCCTAATTCAAAAGCGACACTACCCTCTTTAACTGGAATAAGTTTAGGTGCCGCTTTTTTGATGGCCAATTCTTCTATTGGACCAGGTTTTCTAACACAAACCTCATTTTATACAGAACAACTTCTTACTAGTTTTGGTTTTGTCATTTTAATTTCCATCCTGCTTGACTTTGGTGCACAAATTAATATTTGGAGAGCCATTACATTAAGCGGAATGCGCGCTCAAGAAATAGCGAATCAATTACTGCCAGGTCTTGGATACATTTTATCGCTATCAGTAGTGCTAGGTGGATTTGCATTCAATATTGGCAATATTGCAGGATGTGGACTTGCACTCAATATTTTAACGGGTATCAGCTTTGCAAAAGGGGCTATGTTAAGTGGAGTAATTGCTATACTTATTTTTTGGATAGATGAGATTGGAAAAATGTTAGACCGCCTCACTAAAATTTTAGGAATCGTAAAAATAAGTTTGACCTTATTGATTGTGTATGCAGCAAACCCACCCATTTTGGATGCAGTGCACCATAGTTTTGTACCAGAACAAATTTCATTGCTAGCTATTGTCACGATAGTGGGCGGAACTGTGGGCGGTTATATTACCTTCTCTGGCGCACATCGATTGGTGGATGCTGGGATGGTTGGACCAGAACATATTGGGTTTGTTACCAAAAGCGCTAGCAGAGGGATTCTCATCTCCTCATTCATGCGCTTTATTTTATTCTTAGCAGTAGTAGGCGTGGTCTCTCAAGGTGTGCATCTTGATAAAAACAATCCTGCTGCCACTGTATTTGAAACTGCAGGAGGAAGATGGGGCTTATTTGTATTTGGTATTGTATTATGGAGCGCGGCTATTTCGTCTGTGATAGGTGCATCCTATACCTCTTATTCATTTATCAAAAAATTAGACATCCCGTTTTTAAATCATGAGCGATTTTCTATTAGTGGATTTATCTTGATTTCTACTTCTTTATTTATTTGGATAGGCAAACCAAAAGAATTGTTGCTTTTTGCTGGATTAATCAACGGATTCATACTTCCATTTGCACTCGCCATTATGTTAATTGCAAGCCGAAGAATTCCTGTTTTAAAACAATATAAATACCCCTTGTGGATCGAACTAGCTGGTTGGCTAGTTGTTGTATTGATGGGCTCGATGAGCATCTTCGCCCTCATTGAATCCATCCTAAAATAAAAAATGTCCTAGAAATTTTAATCGACTTTCACATCTGAATCTAACATATCCAATTTTTGTTCTTTTGGTTTGATACCAAAATTATAGCGGATATTGATCCCAAATCTTCTTGTATCATTTTCCCTAAACCCTTTTGCATAAATACTACCCTGTCTTAAAGTAAATGTATTTTTATTGGTAAAGAAGATATCGTTCATGGATAATGTCACCGTTAATTTTTTATTTAGAAACTGTCTATTCAATGAACTATTTAGTTGGCCAAAATTATCCAATTCATAAAATTGCTGCTGTCCATTGCTTCTCCAAAATCCATTGAGTGTAAAAGTGGAGAGCTTATCTAATTTCAAAGACTGGAAAGTAAAGAAAGTCCAGGTGGCTTTGTCAAATACGATTGGCTTTTGCTCATAAATACCATTGTATATATTGTGGTTTAATTGGGCACCTACCACAGCAAAAAAAGCTTTGCCAGGCGGTATGACTGCAATCCCTCTAAAATAAGTCTCTTTACTTTTGCCTAAATTATCATAAGTACGATATGAAATTTGTTTATTATCCGGCGATTGATACAACACATTTGTGAAAATGTCTTTGGTCTCATTTACGCCAAAAGCAAAAATTGGTTTGTCATCCACACTGATATTGGCCTCGTAATTAGAGGTGAATTGAGGCTTTAAACTTGGATTACCTGTTTCGTATAAAAAAGGATCAATGTATTTTGGAAAAGGATTCAGGAACTCATAACTAGGTCTGCTGATGGTTTTACGATATACTAAATAACCGCGTAATTCATAACCAGCTATCATTAACAATTTACGACTTAAAAACACATATGGGAAAGCATCTGTTCGGTTCAACGAAAAGGAAGTATCAGAAGGGATTTTTTGATTGCCTTGCATGATGGTCTGCTCTACCCTAGTTCCAACTTTAAGCACTACTGCGCCCCAAGTTTTTGAACCTTGAAGATACCCTGCATTAATTTGTTCTTTAAATGTATATTGACTAGTTCTAAATTCATCTTTAATATTCTTCCCATTCAACTCCTTTTGATAATTCGATTGATTCTTAAAATACAATAAGCTTGATTTTACGCCTGCTTCAACGGTAACCCCTTTCCACTTCTTTTTATAATCTGTTTGATAGGTATAAAAATCTCTATCATTGGAAAAATCACCAAATCCCTTTGAAACAAATCCACCAGCAAGTAGTGTATTATTATATTGTTGATCTGTTGATGCTCTTATTAAATTATACGAAAAATCAATCGTCCATTCTCCACCTAAAGAATCCAATTTAAGTTTAGACCTTACCGATTGATTCAAATTGAAATTGGATCCATCATTATTCACCAAAGACCCAATCGCACTTAGGTTTTGCTTTGCATTTCTTACAAGAAAGGATTCGTTATTGGTGGTATTCACAAAAGATTGTCCACTCAACCTCGCATCATAGTTTAATTCAAAACGATCGGTCCAATTTCTACCCAGACCAAATCCAATATAGGCTGATTTATTGGGGCTTAAAGTTTTCGCACTTTGTTTCAACACTGTGTCGATGGATAAGAAGCGATCCGTATTCACAATACTATACCCATCATTCTGGTTGTACTGTGTATTTAAATAGGAATTGTATTTATCTGTAGTATTGTTTAATGTAAGCCCAATAAATTGGTTTCCATAAACGCCTTGATTCATTCCAGTGTTCACAGAACCATTTAAACCAATCTTGATTCCTTTTTTCAAAACGATATTCACCACACCCCCACCGCCAGATGCATCGTATTTTGCAGAAGGCGTCCTTACCAGTTCAATTTTTTGAATGGAACTTGGTGGCAAACTTTTTAATAAGGTGGCCATATCAGAAGCACTCATCCTTAACTCTCTTCCATTAATCTGAATGCCTGCAGGTGACAACCCATTTAAATAAATATTTCCATCCTGATCAATAAATATACCAGGAATTTTTTCCATCGTCTCATAGGCATTGGTCGACGCAGCCGCTAAAGGCTCTGGATCCACCACCGATTTATCATCCTCTTGTCTAATCAAAGGCTTCGTGGAAGTCACTACAACTTCCTTTAATTGACCATTCATCTCCTTCAATTCAATCTTTACATTATTTAAATTTTCAAATTTGATTGTTCTATTGTCCATTTGATATCCTACTGCACTCGTTTTAATTTTATAGAGTTTCCCAGGCGCTAATAGGATGCTTGCAAGACCATTGCTATCTGCAACTTGATTTTGGGGCATGACACTATCTATTGTCTGAATCGTAATATTGGCAAAAGCAATGGGTTGGCTTTTTTTATCTACAACAGATAACTTCAATGTTGCCATTTGACCAAAGCCGGCCTTTTGTATCAAAACAAATAAAAAGAAAAATATGACTCTTATATAACTTATTTTAAACCGCATTATCTAACAATAAAAATTTTGTGGAGAATAGCGGGTTCGAACCGCTGACCTCTTGCATGCCATGCAAGCGCTCTACCAACTGAGCTAATTCCCCTTATTAAAATGTACCTACAATAAAAAGAGCAACGAAAAATCGTTGCTCTTTTTTATACAAGATTTTTTTAAATTAAGTTTTCTCCTACGCCATCAATCCAATCTTTTACAGCTGCAGTCGTCACAGATTTTGGACGCTCTAATGGGAAGCCTAATGCACGATCCCAAGTTAAACTTGCCAATACACCTAATGCACGGCTTACGGCGAACAAAACAGTATAGAATTCGTACTCCACAATACCATAATGCACTAACAATGCTCCACTATGTGCATCCACATTTGGCCAAGGATTTTTTACTTTTCCTAATGATTCCAAAATAGGAGGTACTGTTTCATAAATATTCCAAACTGTGTTCACTAATTTATCATCCGGTAAATGTTTTTTACCAAATTCCATTTGTGCTGTGAAACGAGGATCTGTTTTTCTCAATACTGCATGACCATAACCTGGTACGACTTTACCTTCACCCAATGTCTTTTGAACATATTCAACAATTTGCTCTTTAGAAGGACTATCCGATCCAATCTGTTCTTGCATTTCTAAAATCCATTTAATCACTTCTTGATTTGCTAATCCATGTAAAGGACCTGCTAAACCATTCATACCTGCAGCGTAACTTAAATAAGGATCACTTAAAGCAGAGCCTACTAAATGCGTTGTATGCGCAGATACGTTTCCTCCTTCATGGTCTGCATGAATGGTCATGTACAAGCGCATTAATTCTTTAGTACTCTCATCTTCGTAACCCATCATGTAAGCAAGGTTACCAGCCCAATCCAATAAACCATTTGGATGAATATGTTGGTTGTTCTTATATTTTCTTCTGTAGATATACGCAGCAATTCTTGGCAATCTTGCGATCAAGTCCATTGAATCATCATAGGTATACTGCCAGTAATCTTTTTTATTCATGCCCTTTGCATATGCTTGCGCAAACTTGCTTTCCGTTTGCAAAGCCATCACTGCCGCAACATACATGGTCATTGGGTGTGCATTTATTGGAAATGCATCTATCACATCAAATACATGGGATGGCACATGGCTTCTTCTTTGCCAGTTGCTAGTCACTTTTTTAACATCTCTATCAGTTGGTAATTCACCAATCATCATTAAGTAAAACAACCCCTCTGGCAATGGCTCGTCACCACCTAATACTTTTGGTAATTTTTCTTGTAATTCTGGAATGGAATAGCTTCTGAAACGAATACCTTCTTGCGCATCTAATAAACTCGTCTCTGTAACAAGACCAGTCATGCCTCTCATACCTTGATAGACTTGGGCTAAAGTGATTTCTCCAATCTTCTTTTCGCCGTGTACTTTGAGCATTTCTTTGATCTCAGTAGCAGCGACTGATGCTTTTTCGCCAAAACGGTCTTTGATCTCTTCCATATACCCAATAATTATTGTTAAATAAACGATTTAAAATTGGACACAAAGTTAACTAAGAAATGCTTATTTAGGGGCTTTTTTGTATAAATAATAGACCACAAAGACAAAAATAATGTTAGGTATCCAAGCGGCTATAAATGGAGGTAGATTGCCCTTTGTGGAGAAGATGGTAGAGAAGCGATCTGTGATAATAAACAATGCCGCAATGGTAAAGCCCATTGCCAAATGCGCCCCACTTCCACCCCTGACTTTTCGGCCAGCAATGATGGCGCCAATCATGGTTAACAGCAATACAGTAATGGGGGTTGCATCTCGTCTATAACGTTCAATTTTTAACTCATTTAAGCCTTCTGAACCCCTTAAAGCTTCAGTCTTTATCTGTTTGATTAACTGTGGCGTTGTTAATTTGTCTTTGGCATATTTATCCTTTTCCAAATCAACCGGTTTAAAAGGATATTTTTTATGGGTGTTTGGCAGGTACGTCACCAGTTCTTTTTTGTCTGTTACTTTACGCTCCAGCACTTCGGACAATTCCCAATCCTTTTTTGCGGTATCCCAAATAATTGCTTCTGCACGGATATTATACACTACTTGGTCCCCTTTTACAGTATAAGCAAAGAAGTTACTCCCTCTTTTGTAGGCAGTATCGTATCCATAAATTCCTGCGTAAGTAAAGGAATCAATCCTAAAATAATAATCATTAGACCCTCTTAATAAGGCATTGTAGGAAGAGTTTGCGTCAATATAAGTCGCTTCAAAATCTCCACGAATATTATTTGCTTTTGGTACAATCCATTGGTTCGCTATCCATAATACCAACCCTAAAAAAAGTCCACCTATCCAATAAGGTCTTAACCAACGATTGTATGAAGTACCACTTGCTAAAATAGGAACAATCTCTGTTTGCCCTGCCATTTTAGAAGTAAAAAAAATGACTGCAATAAAAACAAATAAGGGAAATAACAATGCTATAATATGGGGTATAAATCCAACATAATAATTTTTAATAATCTCCGAGCTCGTCAAACCAGATTGTACAAAATTATCTGTTTTTTCACTTATATCAATCACCACTGCAATGACTGCAAAGAAAAAGATGGCAAAGAAAAACACTGCCAAAAATTTTTTTAATATGTACCAATCCAGTTTTTTCAATGCTTATAATCTTTTACTGATTTGTGGAATCATCTCTGTTTTCCATGCTTTATAATCTCCGGCAATAATATGTATTCTTGCTTGTTCGACCAACCAAAGGTAAAAGGATAGGTTTTGTATACTTGCTAGCTGCATGCCTAGGATTTCATCTGCAGCAAATAAATGTCTTAAATATCCCTTCGTGTAGTATTGACTCATTTCATTGGGTATACCCGGATCTATTGGACTAAAATCTTTGTACCATTTTTTATTCTTGATATTAATGACGCCCTCAGAAGTAAACACCATGCCATTGCGTCCATTTCTGGTAGGCATCACACAATCAAACATATCTATCCCTAAATCAATGGCTTCTAAAATATTCCAAGGGGTGCCTACACCCATTAAATATCTTGGCTTGTCCTTAGGTAGGTTTTCACAACATAGGGCCGTGAATTCATACATTTCTTCCTCCGTCTCCCCTACACTTAGTCCACCTATTGCATTGCCTACTGCATTTTTAGAAGCAATATATTCACAAGAAGCTTTTCTTAAATCTTTATACAATCCACCTTGTACAATTGGAAATAAATTTTGAGTATGCCCATATAAGTCGGGGGTCTCTGCCAATCTATTAAAACACCTGTCCAACCATGTATGTGTTAGATCCATACTTTTACTTACGTATTCATAGGTACTTGGAATAGGAGGACATTCATCAAAAGCCATGATGATATCTGCACCAATACTTCTTTGAATATCCATCACATTTTCAGGACTAAACAAATGCTTACTACCATCGATATGGGATTGAAAGACTACCCCTTCTGGTTTGATTTTTCTGTTATTGGCCAAGGAGAAAACTTGGTAACCGCCACTATCCGTTAAAATGGGCCGATCCCAGCCCATGAATTTGTGCAGCCCCCCAGCAGCCTCAAGCACTTCTGTGCCTGGTCTTAGATATAAATGATATGTGTTGCCTAGGATAATTTTTGCATTGATATCCTGCTTCAATTGTTGTTGTGTCACTGCTTTTACAGAGCCAATGGTCCCTACAGGCATGAAAATAGGTGTCTGGATGACCCCATGATCGGTCGTGATGGTACCTGCTCTCGAAGCACCATGTTGATTCTCCGCTGCTAATTCAAATTGTAATGCCGCCATGAGGCAAAGGTAAGGTCAAAAATCTTTACTTTTGCCCTATGACAATCAATCTACCCTTTTCATCAACACTTTTATCAGAACTACTTATAGGCTTTTTTGCAGCTGTTATTGCCATTCAGGTTTTTTATTATTTATTCTTTTTTTTAAGACTCGCAATTTATAAGAAGCCAAAAAAAACAGGGCATGTAGAGCACCCAGTTTCTGTAGTGATTTGCGCCCGTGACGAAGCCCATAATTTGGCGAATACTTTACCAGGTGTTTTGGTGCAAGAATATAGTACCACACACGAAGTCGTATTAGTGAATGACAATTCGGAAGATGAGACGAAATATTTATTAGATGAATTTAAAAAGTCATTTAAAAATTTGAACCCAGTGATGTTGACACAGGAAGCGAAAATGATTGCAGGCAAAAAATTTCCACTTTCTATGGGTATCAAGTCGGCAAAAAATGAGACTTTATTATTAACAGATGCAGATTGTTTACCTGCAAGTGAACATT
This sequence comes from Chitinophaga pinensis, assembly GCA_945865295.1. GTDB lineage: Bacteria > Bacteroidota > Bacteroidia > Chitinophagales > Chitinophagaceae > Sediminibacterium > Sediminibacterium pinensis_A. The sequence goes on from CAMBDE010000028.1 coordinate 8,833, forward strand.
GGATGCGATTGATGCAGGATGGATATGACGAGGGTAAAGAAATTGTACTAGGATATGGCGCTTATAAAAAGAAGCCAGGCATACTCAATAAACTCATTCGGTTTGAGACCTTTCAAACTGCATTGCAATATTTCTCCTATGCCTTAGCAGGATTACCTTATATGGGGGTTGGTCGTAATTTGTCTTATAAGCGTGAACTATTTATCAAGAATAAAGGCTTCTCTTCGATCAATCAAATACCAAGTGGTGACGATGATTTATTTATTAATCAAGTGGCTAATAGTCGAAATACAGCCATTGTGGTAGACCATGATGCGCATACACTCAGTGAACCAAAGACCAGATTTAAAGATTGGATGACGCAAAAATACCGTCACTATACCACCAGTAAATTTTATAAAAAGAAACATGTTTTTTTATTAGGCTTATTTGCAATCAGTCAATTCTTAGTCTACCCAGCAATGATTGTAGCAATTATTTTTACAAAAGAATATACTATTATTGTTGGCATATGGGCATTTAGGGCATTGCTACAAGGACTTATTTTGCGAGGCGCGATGAAGAAATTAAATGAGCTAGACCTTTGGCCTTGGTACATTTTATTTGATATATGGTCCATCTTCTATTATTTGATTACCTTGCCTAGTGTATGGAAAGCCCCACAGAAAAATTGGAATTAATCACACGCTACTTTGCGGATTTTACACCTGCGCAATTGACTCAATTGGCTGGATTGGAAGCGGCATATCAGGAATGGAATGCAAAGATCAATGTGGTATCCAGAAAAGATATTGACCAGATTTACCTGCACCATGTATTACACTCGCTAAGTATTGCTGCCATTGCAGAATGGACCCCAGGCACACAAGTCATTGATATTGGATGTGGTGGTGGTTTCCCCACTGTGCCGTTGGCGATCTTTTTTCCAGAAGTACAATTTTATGCAGTCGATAGTATTGCTAAGAAATTAAAAGTAGTGGACGCCGTTTGCGAGATGGTGGGCATTAAAAATATAGAGACAAAACATACTCGTGTAGAAGACATCAAAAATAAAAAATTCGATTACGCAGTGAGTAGAGCAGTGGCGCCACTTAAGGATTTATGGAGATGGGCGAATCCAGTACTCGTTAAAAAACCAAACCAACCCAATGGTTTAATTTGTTTAAAAGGCGGTGACTTGCATCAAGAGATTTTCGAAAGCGGCACTAGACCAAAGATGATGCCGATCTATGATATCTTTAAAGAAGAGTACTTTAAAGAGAAATATATTATTCAAGTGAAAAAATAAATAAAGGCATTCAATTGAACGCCTTTATTTATAATTTTAAACAACCCCTATAGAATTGTTTAAAAACTTCCTTTCATTTTATATTTCATCCCTAATTCGGAATTATAATTTTATTATTACTTCTATTAATGTCTGGCATTCTTTGACTAGGATCAATCTCAATTGATTTGATTGCGCCTATTGGTTGTGTCGACTCAAAAGTATAGGTTGGATGTGTCCATTTCCATTCAGGTTGATTGATTTGTTTCATTGAACCTTCCTGTTCCTTCCCTGCTAACATTAAATCTAATGGAATATAATGCAATTCTGAACTGCCATCCTTATAAGTAACCACCACTTCTATAGGCATCGGGAACTTCCCAACTCTTTGAATACTAATTAAAGCAGCATTACCACTTACTTGAATATCATTTAAGCCATAATCAATGGTCTTCGTACTATTTACCCAATATTCTTTTAGCCATTGCAATTGTAAGCCGCTTGTTTTTTCTGCAACTCTTATGAAATCATTGACATTGGGATGTTTAAATTTCCAAGTATTATAATAGTTAAGCATTAACTGATCACGTTTTGCTTCACCCATCATATACCCAAGTACACCCAAAAACGTGCCCCCTTTTGCATAAGCAGCACTACTATATGCGTAATTGGTATTAAAATGATCGGCATGTGTTGACATAGGTTCTTCGTATCCACTTTTTGCAAGCGCTATATAACCACTATAATTGCTATTTTGAACTGCAGGTAACAATTTAGATTGTCTATCAAGATTCACTTGTATTTGCTTTTTAGCAGCATCACTAATATAAGGAGATTGAGTGGCGAAATTGGTTTCATAATAATGGCTTACCATTTCCTCTCCATAACTCGTAAACCCTTCATCCATCCAGGCAAATAAACTTTCGTTACTTCCTAAAACATGTTGGTACCAGCTATGTATCCACTCATGAAAAGCAGTACCTAAACTTGGCCCCACCAATAAAGTAGCCATAGCATATTCCATGCCACCATCACCACCTTGAATAAATGAATATTGAGGATATGGATAGGGCCCCATTTTTTGCTCCATAAAAGGCAACGCTTTTTCAGCAGCCCACAACACATTCGCCCAAGCACTATCCGCTTTCGCATCTTTTGCTTTATAATATACATGAAGGGTTAAACCTTTACGCACTTCTTTAGACAAATGTTTAAAATTATTGTCTGCAAACCATACAAAGTCATGAATGGTATTGCCTTTGAAGTTCCACACCTTATTACCGTCTTTATCTAAAGGGGCAGTTGGATTTTGAAGTACACCAGTTCCGCCCACCATATAGGCTTTATCCATTCTTAAAGTCACATCATAATTACCCCAAACACCATAAAACTCTCTAGCGATATAAGGGTTGGTATTCCATCCTTGGTAATCATACTCCACCATTTTAGGATACCACTGACTCATAGAATAACGCACACCTTCTTTATTGTCTCTACCAGATCTTCTTATTTGTACCGGCACTTGTGCTTCAAATTGCACATTCATTTTAACTGCTGACTTTGGCAATATAGGCTGCGTTAAAACCACTTCTAAAATGGTTTCATGCTCTAGTAATTGTTGTGCTTTACCATTGATTGTAATCGTATTCACTTTTTGAATACCATATTCTTCTGGTTTTAAATTTTGGATGCGATCACGCACACGCATGTCCCAATCCTTTACTTCATCACCTCTTCGGCTGGTGAAAGTGGTTTTACCTAATTCACGACTTCTTACATCCATATTTGAATTGGGCTGAAACGCATTCCAATACATATGGAAATATACTTTACTTAAAGTGTCTGTAGAATTATTGGTGTACAAAATTTCTTCGGTACCCTTTACCGTATTTTTATGCACGTCTAAACTGGCATCAATTTTATAGTCGATACGTTGTTGCCAACGCTCTGGTTGGGCAAATAATTGAACACTAATGAACATTGTCAAAAGGGCAAGGAAGGAAAACTTCTTTAACATAGGATGAATTTAATAAGTTCAATTTAGACAAAAAAAGGTGGATTCCAAAGAATACTTAATCCTTTCCCGCCACCACAATCACAATCTCCCCTTTTACCTGCTTGGCAGTAAAATGGAGAATTAAATTGTCGAGGGTATCTGTGATATTTTCTTCAAACATCTTAGTCAACTCACGGCTTACAGCAGCTTTACGCTCTGGACCAAATGTGGCTTTAAAAAGTTCGAGGGTTTTTACAAGGCGCATAGGACTTTCATAAAAAATCATGGTGCGTTCTTCATTGGCTAAAGCCTCCATTAATGTTTTTCTGCCTTTTTTTAAAGGAATAAAGCCTTCGAATATAAATCGATTGGTAGGCAAACCACTATTCACTAAAGCTGGAACAAATGCGGTGGCACCTGGTAAACTAGTTACTGGCACACCTGCAGCTTTACATGCACGAACCAATAAAAATGCAGGATCCGAAATACCTGGCGTACCTGCATCTGTGATGAGTGCAATATTTTTTCCAGCCATCAATTGTTGGACTAAGTGCTCCACAACTTTATGTTCATTGTGCTGATGGAAGGGTGTAAGAGGCTTTTGTATTTGATAATGCTGTAACAACTTGGAGGATGTCCTAGTGTCCTCACATAAAATAAAATCCACAGCTTGTAAGGTCTCTACCGCTCTAAAAGTAAAATCTTTTAAATTTCCAATGGGTGTAGGGACTAAATATAACATGGTTGTAAATGAATGAAGTCGATTATAATACCACTACTTCAAAGTATTCCATCACCGCATTCGCTAATAATTGCTTACTTGCTTCTGTTGCCATCGCTACTGCAGTTGCTTCATCGGCAGCTTCAATTTGTAAGTTGATATTTTTTCCAACGCGAACGTCTTGAATTCCTGATAAACCTAAATTATGTAATCCGCCTAAAACTGCTTTTCCTTGAGGATCTAATAAATCCTTTAATGGCATTACTTTAATTTGTACTTGATAGATCATACTTTGTTATTGAGTGATTGTTTTTGGATACATCAAAGATACTATGCAATAGCCAATAAAGCCAAATGGAATCGCATACCATTTAAAAAATATAGCCGAAACCACTATTTCTATTGCAACAATCCCTAATGGAAGGAATAATTTTTTCTTACTGGATAAGCTTTTTAGCGCTAACATAGGCCTTGTCATGACCATCAAATAACTCACTACCAAAATATAGCCATACCAAAATAAAGGACTTAATAACAACTTTGAAATAATACCATTAGAAGGCTGCCAATAAATCAATGGGAAAACTGCAGTTAAAATCCCAATCATAGGAATGGGTACCCCTTTAAAATAGGTGGACTGGGTTTGATCCAAATTGAACCTAGCCAATCGGTAGGCGCCAGCCATTGGGATGATGAATGCTGGAGCAAATAACCAACTACTAGTCGCCAATGCATTCACATCATTGGCCAATGCCAATCTTAAAAACTGATACACAATGCAGGCCGGTGCGACACCAAAACTCACTACATCTGCTAAAGAATCTAATTGCTTCCCCATCTCAGAAGGCACATTCATTAATCTTGCTACGTACCCATCCAAAAAATCTACTACGGCAGCAATGCCTATGAATAAACTTGCTAAATATAATTTTTCAGGAATTTCAATTAACATATCTCCGGTTTCAGACATAGACGCCACCGTCCCAAATTGAAAGCAACTTACAATGGCCATGCATCCTAAAAATAAATTGAGCAGCGTAATGATATTGGGGATTTGTTGGCGCATCTTGTAATTGAATTATTTTTTTCTTTTCATTAAAGTTTCAATCTCTTCGGCCTTGATTGGAATGTTCTTGAATAAATCTTGATTGCCTTTTGCAGTCACCCAAACATTATTTTCGATACGAACACCCATGCCCTCTTCTTTAATATAAATACCCGGCTCCACGGTAAAGACCATACCCGCTTGTATTGGCGCAGTTCTAGTGCCCAAATCATGCACATCTATTCCTAAATGATGCGAAATGCCATGGTATAAATATTTTCGGTATGCTCTATTCTCTGCGTCTTCATTTTTCACATCTGCTTTTGTCAATAAGCCAATTTTTACAAATTGCTTTGTGGCTTCTTCGCCCACTTTATCGGTATAATTTAAAATAGAAATGCCTGGCTTTAAAATTGATTTTGCATAATCATGTAAATGCAAACAAGCATTGTACACTTCCTTTTGACGCTTGGTAAATTTACCATTCACAGGAACCGTTCTTGTTAAATCTGCATTGTATCCTCCATAGGCCGCTCCAAAATCCATCAAGATTAGTTCTCCATCTTTACAAACATTATTATTACTTGTATAATGCAAGGTTCTTGCATTGTCACCACTTGCTAAAATACTATGGTAAGCAACACCTGTCGCTTTTTGTCTTAAAAATTCATGATAGATTTCTGCTTCAACCTCACACTCATTGACACCTGGCTGTATGAATTGCAATAACCTTCTAAACGCAGACTCAGTAATATCAATGGCTTTTTGAATGACTACTACTTCTTGCTTTGTTTTGATGGCCCTCAAGGCTTTCATAATTTTAGCCGCGCGTAAATATTGATGTAGTGGATAGCGAGATTGCATCTCGTCTATAAATCGATACTCATTTGTTCTTACTAAATTATTTTTACGATCGTTCTCGTTGGAGTCTAAATAAATCGCATCGGCTAAATGTATCCAGGTTTGTAACATCGCGTCAATACTATCTACCCATACAATGGTTTTCATACCTGAAATAGCAGTGGCTTCATGCGCTCTTAATCTTTTGCCATCCCAAATTTCTTTTAACTCTTGTGGACGAACCAAGACCAATACCTCTCTATACTTAGGATCTGGATTGTCTGGAAACAACACCACCATCGTGCCTTCTTGCTCAATACCGGATAACCAAAATAAATCTGAATTTTGTACAAAGCCATGCAATGCATCTCCATTACTTGGGAACTCGTCGTTGCTTACAAAAACAGCGATGCTATTTTTTTGCATTTGACTTACAAAACGCTTTCTGTTTTGTATAAATAAGGTTGGATCAAGTGGATCGTATTTCATACTAAATATTTGAATGTTTCATAATGCCTCCCAGATGGTGGCTTATTGTAAGCAAGATACTTAAAATTGATTGGCTTAGGCAATCTTACCCCAGCCAATTTTGGTTTTTTGGGTCTGTAAAAAGCTGCGAATCACCAAGTGTTCTGGCATGGTCAAATTGGGATCTTTTTCACAGATCGCTGCTGCTGCTTCTTTGGCTATTTCCATAGTAGGTCGATCATTGATCAAACTTGCCAATTTAAAATTCAATGCACCGCTTTGCCTTGTTCCATCAATATCTCCCGGCCCCCTAATCTCTAAATCTTTTTCTGCTATCACAAAACCATCTGTGGTATTGCACATGATTTTTAATCTTTCTCTCGCTTCTCTACTTGCCTTTACGCTACTCAATAAAATACAATAACTCTGCTCCGAACCTCTACCTACCCTGCCTCTTAACTGATGCAATTGTGATAATCCAAATTTTTCTGCACTCTCTATCACCATCACCGATGCATTGGGTACATTCACGCCTACTTCTATCACTGTGGTGCCCACCAATATTTGCGTATCCCCTGATTTAAAACGATTCATGTTCTCCGATTTTAAATCATTGTGCATTTTCCCGTGGACCATGCTGATTTTATAAGTGGGTTCAGGGAAATAACTTTTTACTTGTTCATAGCCCTGCATTAAATCCTCATAACTCAACTTTTCACTTTCCTCAATCAATGGATAAACATAATAAGCTTGTCGTCCTTTTTGTATTTCTGATTTTACAAAATCCATCACACTTGCGCGCGATGTTTCATAGCGATGAACTGTTTTAATAGGCATTCTTCCTGGAGGTAATTCATCCATGATGCTATAATCCAAATCGCCATAAGCCGTCATGGCTAAGGTTCTTGGGATAGGCGTTGCGGTCATCACCAACACATGTGGCGGGATAGATGCTTTTTTCCAAAGCTTTGATCTTTGTTCCACTCCAAATCGATGTTGTTCATCAATCACTGCCAATCCTAATTTTTTAAATTGAACTGGATCCTCAATCAATGCATGCGTACCTACCACAAAATGAATCGTATCATCTGCTAATCCTTTTAAAATTCTTCTGCGCTCTGCTGCTTTGGTGCTGCCAGTTAAAATAGCTACTTCGACAGGCATTGCCTTCAAGAGCTCTGTTAAACTAATATAATGTTGTTGTGCTAAAATTTCGGTAGGAGCCATTAAACAACTCTGAAATCCATTGTCTGCAGCAATGAGCATCGCCATTAATGCAATCATTGTTTTACCACTGCCCACATCTCCTTGTAATAATCGATTCATCTGAAAACCCTTTGCCACATCCACTCTAATTTCTTTGATGACTCTTTTTTGGGCACCCGTTAATTCAAAGGGTAAATAATTGTTATAAAAAGTATTAAAGTAATCCCCTACTTTTTCAAACACCTGCCCTTTGCTATTTTTATGCCGATCTATCTTAATTAAATTCAATCTAATTTGCGCAATAAATAATTCTTCAAAAATCAGTCGAGACAATGCTTGTTTATATTTTGCCTGATTGGATGGGAAATGGATCTGTCTATATGCCTCCCATCTGCCCATTCTATCTACTAATAAATGCGTAGGCAAATTTTCTGGCAGATCCCTTTCACTTATTTGTTGAAATAAAACTTGAGTTAGTTTGCCAATTTGTTTTCCATTCAATCCCCTAGCTTTTAATTTTTCTGTGGAACCATACACCGGCTCGAGCAATGATTTTTGAGACATTGTTTGCAGTTCAAATGGTTCAATTTCTGGATGCACAATCTGGGGTTTCCCATTAAAAAAGCCCAACCTGCCAAAAACCAAATAGGTCTGCCCCTCCACTAAATTCTTTTGAACATACTGAATTCCTTGAAACCAGGCCAATTCCAAAAGACCTGTTTCATCTCTTAACTGAGCCACCATCCTTTTTGAGCGCTTCTCTCCAATAGAATGTAAACCCAATAAAACACCTTTGACTTGGATAAAGTCCATCTCGGGAGTGAGCTGACTGATAGGTGTCACAATGGTCTTATCTACATGCCTATGTGGAAAATGATGTAATAAATCGCCAAAAGTATAGATACTGAGCTCTTTTTTAAGCAATTCCGCCCTCAAAGGGCCTACACCCTTTAGGTATTCAATGGGACTGGATAAAAGTGTAGCTAGGCTCAAACGATTTTTTTTAGATTCGGGACAAATATCCCAAAAAGATGGCAAAAAATGGGATTGTGATTCATTATCTTCGCACAGCTATGGAAAAGGAAATTGTATTGAGTGGAATAAGGCCTACCGGGTTCTTACATCTAGGAAATTATTTTGGTGCCATGCGCAATTATGTCCGCATGCAAGATGAATTCAATTGCTATTTTTTTGTAGCCAATTGGCATAGCTTAACGACCCATCCTGACACAAAAACTTTACAAGAAAGTGTGCTTCGTGTGGTAGCAGAAAATATTGCTTGTGGATTGGATCCAGAAAAAGTGTCTTTATATGTTCAAAGTGATGTGCCAGAAATAGCAGAATTGTATTTGTATTTAAATATGTTGGCCTATAAAGGTGAATTAGAAAAGACCACTACATTTAAAGATAAAGTAAGGATGCAACCTGAAAATGTGAATGCAGGTTTGTTGACTTATCCTGTATTACAAGCTGCTGATATATTAATTCATCGCGCAGTAAAAGTACCAGTTGGAAAAGACCAAGAGCAAAACCTAGAAATGGCGAGAAATTTTGCCGAAAGGTTCAATCACCGCTATGGAGAGACCTTCCCGCTGCCTTATGCATTTAATTATAATAGTGAATTGGTTAAAATCATGGGCTTAGATGGTAACGGAAAAATGAGCAAGAGCGAAAATCAAATGACCACTTTGTTTTTAGCAGATGAAGATGAAATGATTCGTAAAAAAGTGATGAAAGCAAAAACGGATCAAGGTCCTTTAACACCTAATTCCTTAAAACCAGATTATATTCAAAACTTATTTACCCTAATGAGTTTAGTGAGCACTGCAGATACTGTACAAAAATTTGAGGATGACTTTAACAATAGTTCAGATGGTAATTGTATCATTCGTTATGGCGATATGAAAAAACAATTGGCCGAAGATATGGTTAAATTCATCAACCCAATTCGTAATAAAGCAACTGACTTACAAAACAATAAAGCGCTACTTTTAAAAATCATACATCAAGGTGCAGACAAGGCAAGAGCAAGTGCCTCTGCAACTTTGACCACTGTAAGAAAAGCAGTAGGCATGGAATACCTATAAAATCAATACATATTAATTTAACTTCACGCATAAGATTATGGCAAAAGCAACAACTAAAAAACCAAAACACGTAGCAATCGCAGGCAATATTGGTGTTGGTAAAACAACATTGACTGAGTTGTTGAGCAAGCACTATCGTTGGATCCCTCAATTTGAAGATGTGGACCATAACCCCTATCTAATGGACTTTTATGATGATATGCCAAGATGGAGCTTCAACTTGCAGATCTACTTTTTACATGGTAGATTGAACCAAATTTTAGAAATACAACAAGGTACGGAAACCATTATTCAAGATAGAACCATCTACGAAGATGCCAATATTTTTGCGCCTAACTTACACGAAATGGGTTTGATGAGTAAGCGTGATTTTGATAATTATTTTGGCTTTTTTAAAACCATTCAATCCATGGTTCAACCACCAGATTTATTGATCTATTTAAAAGCATCTGTTCCAACATTGGTCTCTCAAATTCAAAAAAGAGGAAGAGAGTACGAAGAGAACATTCGTTTAGATTATTTAAAAAGACTGAATGAATATTACAATAAATGGATTGAAAATTATACAGAAGGTCCATTGTTAATCATAGATTGTGATAAAAATAAATTTGGCGAGTCTGAAGAAGATTTAGGCCATATCATTAGTAAAGTAGACAGTACTTTATACGGATTATTTTAATTTTTTATACATGCAACAAATCACAACGGAATTACTGGAACAAATTAAATCCATTGTTGGTGCTGAATATGTTTTCACTGACGAAGAGAGCTTTGAAAAATATGGCAGGGACGAAACGGAAAAATTACATTATAGTCCAGCGGTCGTAGTTAAGCCAAGAAAGACAGAAGAGATTGCTGCATTGATGCAATTAGCGAATAAACACTTAATACCAGTCACACCAAGAGGTGCAGGCACAGGTTTAACGGGTGGCGCACTACCTCATTTGGGAGGTTTGGTGATTGCCATGGAAAGATTCAATCAAATTTTAGAGATTGATGAAAGAAATTTACAAGTCACCACTGAGCCTGGTGTGATCACTGAAGTTTTACAAAATGCGGTAAAGGAAAAAGGCTTATTCTACCCGCCCGATCCTGCTAGTAAAGGATCTTGTTTTATTGGTGGTAATATCTCTGAAAATTCAGGCGGACCTAAGGCGGTAAAATATGGCGTAGTGAAAGACTATGTTTTAAATTTAGAAATTGTTTTGCCTACAGGTGAAATTATATGGACAGGATCGAATGTATTAAAAAATGCAACGGGTTATAATTTAACGCAGTTAATTGTGGGTAGCGAGGGTACATTAGGCATTGTGACTAAAATTGTTTTAAGATTAATCCCGCATCCAAAGTTTGATTTATTAATGCTTGCTCCATTTGATAGTTTAGAAAAAGCGAGTGAAGCAGTGAGCGCTATTTTTAGAGCAGGTATTACGCCTAGCGCCATGGAACTGATGGAAATTGAATCTATCAAATTAGCTAGCAAATTATGTGATAGTAATGCGATTACGATTACAGACAACTTAGCCGCGCATTTAATTATAGAAGTAGATGGCAATGATAAAGATGTATTGATGAAGGATATGGAAGCCATTGCTGAAGTTTTAACCAATTTTGAAGTGGGTGAATTATACTTTGCCGATGATGCCCAGCAAAAAACGGAACTTTGGAAAATACGTAGAAAAGCCAACGAAGCCTCAGTGGCAGCAGGTTATACCATTGAAGAAGATACCGTGGTACCTAGAGCAGAACTACCTAAATTAATCAAAGGTGTTAAAGCATTGGCCGCAGAAAATGGATTCAAAGTAGTTTCTTATGGACATGCAGGAGATGGAAATTTACATATCAGAATCAACCACCCTCTCTATAAAAAGAGTTATGAAAATGAAGTGATACAAGGCATTCTTTTTAAAATATTCGAATTGGTAAAATCACTTGGAGGAACCATTAGCGGAGAGCATGGTATTGGTCTTATTCAAAAATCATTTATGCCCGTGATGTTTGACCCTATCACCATGGAATTAATGAAGGGGATTAAAAAAGTATTTGATCCGAATCATATTTTAAACGCAGGTAAAATTTTTGATTCTAAATAATGAAAAAGAAGTTGATATACCTAATGCTATTTGTTTTAAGCAATAGCATTATTTTAAATGCACAGGAAGTCGTAAAGACCATGCCATCCATGAATGTGAATCCACTTTTTATAGGGGGTAATTTAGTGATTGGTGGTGGTGCGGGTTCCTTTCAACTTGGACTCAATCCTGAAATATATAAGCGTGTTAACGATTATGTGGACATTGGAGCAGCAACAAATTTATTCTTTCAATCCTTCAACCCAACTATAAGCAATGGATTACCTGGCATTTCCTCTAGAAGTTTTCAACTAGGTGCTGGCGCATTTACTAGGATCTGGCCGATTGAAAAGTTTTTTATACAGGTTCAACCAGAATATAATTATACATGGAGCAGATTTAAAGATAGGGGTACAGAAGGTATCAATGCGGGGGCATCACGTAGCATAAGTTTTGGAGCCGAGAGTTTATTGGCTGGTATTGGATATGGTAGTAGATCAGAAAATGGGATGACTTATTTTAGTGTCATGATAGATCTATTGAAAAATACAAACTCTCCCTACAGAGATAGTTACAATAGAGCTAATCCCATTATTAGAGCTGGTTTCGCTTTTCCTATTCGCTCCAAGCGTTAATGTTGTGCATCACGGCTGCTGCATCTTTCACAACTGTGATTCTATTTCTCCAATCATCATACATGAAGCCTTCTTTATGCATATGCTCCATCATGGCAATCAATGGTGCATAATAACCTTCCCAATTCAATACAATCACTTTTTTTTGATGGATATTTAAATTATTCCAGGTAAGCATCTCAAATAATTCATCCATTGTTCCTATTCCACCAGGTAAGATCACTGCCACATCCGCTTTATCGAACAATATTTTTTTTCGATCGTGCATTGTTTCCGTAACAATCAACTCCGTCAATCCTTCGTGTTGAGCCTCCCACTCTAATAAAATTCGAGGAATGATACCTATCACTTTTCCATTTTTTGCTAATACAGCATCTGCAATGGCGCCCATAATCCCTTTACCACCTCCCCCATAGACCAATTGAATACCATTTTCACCCAATGCATTACCCAATTCAATTGCTTGATTTGTAAACCCTATTTGATTTCCAGATTTAGAACCACAAAAGACGGTAACAGATTGTATTTTCATTAGTTAGAATTAGTTAAGATCTGACACAAAATAATCAAAAAAGTCAAAGATTCTCATTACTTTGCCCTATCAAAATGACAAATCATCAACTATGAGTGCAACCACCCTTTTTATATTCGTAATTCTTTACTTTTTAGTGTTATTAGGTGTCGCCAAAATCACTGGCAAGAATAGCAATAACATGTCGTTTTTCATTGGTAATAAAAATAGTAATTGGATGTTGGTTGCCTTTGGTATGATTGGCACTTCATTAAGTGGTGTCACTTTTGTGAGTGTGCCTGGTGCAGTAGGGAAAGATGCATTTCATTATTTACAAATTACATTAGGTTATTTAATTGGTTATATAACCATCGCATATGTTTTACTACCTATTTATTATAAATTAAACCTGACCTCTATATACCATTATTTGGAAGGTAGACTGGGATTCAGTGCATATAAGACAGGTGCCTCCTTTTTTATACTTTCAAGAACACTTGGGGCTACAGCAAGATTGTATTTAGTCGTAAAAATTTTACAATACTTTATCCTTGACAATATGCATGTACCCTTTTGGGCTACCACCATGGTGATCTTATTGATGATTTTATTGTATACCTATGAAGGTGGTGTTAAAACAATTGTTTGGACAGATACCTTACAAACCTCGGGCATGCTATTGGGCTTGATTATATGTAGTATCTATATTTTATCAGAACTTGACATGTCCGTATTACAAGGATTGAGTGCCATGCAAAATCAAGCTTTAGCTGGAAATCCGTCCATACACCTTGCCGATATTTTTAGTACAGATGTAAATAGTAAATCCTTTTTCTTGAAGCAAATTATTGGAGGTGCCTTTGTAACCTTAACAATGACTGGATTGGATCAAGAAATGATGCAAAAAAATATCTCAGTTAAAACGCTTAAGGATGCACAAAAAAATATGATCACGATTGGGTTCACCATGTTAATTGCAATTAGCTTATTCCTTTACTTAGGTGGCTTATTACATTTATATGCTGCTCAAAATAATATCACTGCTACAGGCGACGATTTATTTCCAACATTGGCTTTAAACCATATGCCTCCATACTTATCCATTATTTTTATTCTTGCATTAATCTCTGCCCTATTCCCAAGTGCAGATGGTGCAATCACTGCTTTAACATCTAGTTTCTGTATTGACATATTAGGAATACAAAGAAATAAAAATTGGTCCGAGGCGCAACAAAAGAAAATTAGACAAAGAACCCATTTAATTTTTGCCTTGATTTTTTTAATCATGGTCATGGCATTTAAATGGATAGATAATAAGAGCACCATTGATTTATTATTAAAAATTGCCTCTTATACCTATGGTCCATTATTGGGTCTATTTGCATTTGGAATTTTAACCAAAAGAAGCATCAACAACACACTTGTTCCAGTTATTTGTGTTTTAGCTCCGATCCTTTGTTTGGTGCTAGACTATTTCCAAGCGCAATTATTTGGTGATTTCCGTATTGGTCAGGAACTATTGATCATCAATGGAGGAATAACTTTTATAGGATTATGGCTCATTTCAAGCGCTAATAGCGAAAAAAAATAGACATTTGCAGCATGGATTTCATTCAACCTGCTGCCAATGACTATGTAACGCATTATAGTGATGCCACACCGGCCTATTTAAGGCCTATGTATGAGCAAACTATATTAACTCATCCTCATGCACATTTACAAAGCAATTGGAACCAGGGAGGCTTTTTAAGTTTTTTTAGTAAGCTACTGGCACCTCAATCTATTTTAGAAATAGGCACATTTTCTGGCTTTAGCACCTTATGCTTAGTGGAAGGATTAAATCACACTGGCACGATAGATACGATTGAACTTAGAGCAGAAGATGCAAACGCAGCAAGAACACATTTTGATGCAAGCCCAAAAGGACCTCAAATCATCTCACATATTGGTGACGCCAAAGCAATCCTACCTACGCTTACAAAACAATGGGACTTGGTGTTTATTGACGCAGACAAGACTAGTTATATTGAATACTTTAATTTAGTGCTGCCAATGCTCGCGGATAAAGGTGTGATCATTGCAGATAATGTATTATTTCACGGACAAGTGTTTGATGAAAAAATAATAGGAAAAAACGCTTTGGCAATACATGCATTCAACGAATTCATTTTACAACACAAAGGCATTGAAAAAATTATGTTGACCGTTAGAGACGGATTAACCTTAATTAGAAAAAAATAATATGAAGCAACTCCTACTCCTAACATTGACTTTATGGATGGCCATCCTAACTGGTTGGACGCAAAATAATTCAGCTACCATTTCATATATCATGCAATATAAAGCTATTGCAATGAAGGAAATGAAACGAACTGGCGTGCCCGCTTCAATCACCCTTGCTCAAGCAATTCTTGAATCCAATAGTGGTGAAAGTAATTTAGCTAAAAACCATAATAACCACTTTGGCATTAAATGTAAATCAGATTGGACCGGTGAAAAAACCTATCAAGATGATGATGCAAAACAAGAATGTTTTAGAGCCTATGATGCAGCTGAAATGTCTTTTAAAGACCATTCAAACTTTTTAAAGAATCGACCAAACTATGTAGATTTATTTTTACTAGATCCAGTGGATGATACCGCATGGGCATATGGACTTAAAAAAGCTGGGTATGCAACTGCTTCTGACTACCCTAAAAAATTATTAAAAATCATAGACGACTATGAATTAGCACAGTATAATTTTCCAGAGCTTGAAAATGAAATCGAAGTGGAAGAAGCACCCGTAACCAAGGTACTTGCTGATACGCCTGTAAACAAAGTGATTGTTGATACGCCCGTAAAAACTTTGAATAAGCCTTTAGGTATTGCGCAAATGAACTCAAATGAACCATTAGCTCCATTACCTTCTAAATCTTTGCCTACACAACCATTGCCTGCTGTTCAAAAAGATACCATCAAAAAAGAAGTTATTACAGCCGTTCAAACGACTCTAAAGGAACCTGTAAAGATAGACACGACCAAAGCAACATCAATGACTCAACCTGACTTACCTAAACAGTCTACCTATAATTATCCAGAAGGTAAATTTAGGATCAATCAAGTGCCAGTGATCCTTGGAAAAGAAAATATGTCTTTTATTGACATTGCACTTAAGTACAATGTACCATTGTATAAACTATTTGAATACAATGAAATTGAAGTTTCGAATCTGTTAGCAAAAGATCAATTGATTTTCCTTGCTCCAAAAAAGAAAGCAGGTGCCACTTCATTTCATTTGGTTAAATACAATACTAGTTTACATGAGATTAGTCAATTAGAAGGGATGCAACTTAGCCTATTAAAACTCTACAACCCTCAATTAACAGATCCTGTTAAAGAAGGCACACAGGTATTGTTGTTTAAACAAAAAGACAATAGCCCTGTGATAAAAAAAGACAATAGCTTACTATTTAACAAAAGAAAAAAATAATTCCTCTACTCCAAAATAATTTATATGTCTACCATTCAAGTTCTAGATAAAATATTTGAACCCTATTTAAAAGAAGCTGCGATTCAAGAAAAAATTACTGAGCTAGCAGGACAATTAAACCAAGACTATGCTGGTAAGCGTCCGCTTTTCTTATCCATTCTTAACGGCTCTTTCCTATTTACCGCAGACCTATTCAAGCAAATCACCATAGAGGCCGAAGTAAGTTTTATTAAATTGGCATCCTATAAAGGAACAAGTTCAACAGGCAATGTGATTACCGCAATAGGATTAGATATCAATGTAAAAGACAGGGATATCATTATTTTAGAGGACATTATCGACACAGGAAAAACTTTGCATCACTATCTGCCACAATTAGAAAGTATGCAACCTGCCTCGGTTAAAATTGCAGTATTACTAAATAAAAAAGAAGCATTAATTTATCCTGTTCAAATCGACTATGCTTGTTTTGAGATACCTAATAAATTTGTAGTAGGTTATGGATTGGACTATGACGGATTAGGCAGAAACAGTAAAGACATCTATCAATTACAAGCATAAATAAAAAAAGGGACAATTAAAATTGTCCCTTTTTTTATCCTCTTATTTTAAACTTACTTAAAAGCTTCTTTTACTTTATCGTAAAAACTCTTATCTCCTTTGACAGGCTTAGGTTTAAAGTTTTCACTTTCTTGCATTTTATTCAACGCGATTTTTTCTTCTTCGCTTACTTCTTGTGGTGTCCAAATATTCACATGGATCAATTGATCTCCCTTTGCATAGCCTTGTACTTCTGGGAATCCTTTACCTTTTAATCTAAATATTTTACCACTTTGTGTACCTGCTGGTATTTTAATTTTTGCACGGGCATCAATAGTAGGCACTTCGACACTTGTACCAAAAATGGCGTCTGGGATCGTAATGTATAAATCAAAAGAAACATTCAATCCATCTCTATGTAGGGACTCGTGTTGCTCTTCCTCTATCATGATGATTAAATCGCCCGAAGACCCTCCACGTTCACCTGCGTTACCTTTGCCAGACATGCTCAATTGCATACCGTCTTGCACACCTGCAGGAATATCTATTGAGATGGTCTCCTCGCCGAATACTCTTCCCTCACCCTTACATGGGGTACATTTTGCAGTGACTGTGCTTCCTTCTCCATTACATGTTGGACAGGTATTCACAGTTTGCATTTGCCCTAAGAAAGTATTGGTTACTTTTCTTACTTGACCTGAACCTTTACAAGTGCCACAGGTTTGTATACTAGAACTATCTTTAGCACCATTGCCTCCACAAGTAGTACAAAGCACATGCTTCTTGACTTTAACTTGCTTGTTCACCCCATTCGCTATCTCTTCGTAATTCAATTTTAATTTGATTCTTAAGTTACTTCCTCTTTGGCCTCTAGCTTTTGCACCACCTCTAGAACGACTTTGTCCACCTCCAAAAAATCCACCAAACATATCATCCCCAAACACATCACCAAACTGACTAAAGATATCATTCATATCCATGCCACCACCACCATATCCACCGCCACCACTCGTTCCCGGTCCAAATGCTTGATGGCCATGACGATCGTATTTCGCTTTCTTATCCGTATCACTTAAAATTTCATAGGCCTCCGCTGCTTCTTTAAATTTTTCTTCTGCTGCCTTATCTCCAGGATTTCTATCCGGGTGAAATTGCATTGCAACTTTACGATAAGCCTTTTTTATTTCATCTGCAGATGAAGATTTGCTCACGCCTAATATTTCATAAAAATCTCTTTTTGACATATTGCTTTGTTTATTTACCTACAACCACTTTTGCAAAACGAATAATTTTATCATTCAAATAATATCCTTTAGTTACCTCGTCAATAACTTTGCCTTTTTTGGCTGCTTCCGGAACTGGCACTTCAGTAATGGCTTCGTGTAATTCAACATTAAAAGGTTGATCAATGCTTTCCATTGCCTTTAAGCCTTTTGCATGAAGGGTAGTTCTGATTTTATTAAACACCAATTGGATGCCTTCTTTTTGAACAGCAATATCATCAGATCCATTCAATTGCTTCTCTGCACGATCACAGTCATCCATCACATCCAAAAGAGACACAATCACATCCTTACCAGCCGTTTGGATCAAATCCACACGTTCTTTAGCGGTTCTTCTTTTGAAGTTTTCAAATTCTGCCATTAAGCGCAAATATTTATCCTTTTGGTCTGCCAAATCCGCCTTCAACTGATCTAACTCACTCAAGGGTACTTCATCGGTTTCAGGGGCTGTTTGAGCACCATTTTCTGTATCTGCAATTGGTTCTTGACTGAATTGTTCTTTATCTTCCATAATTGACTATTTGTACTCTACCTCACGCAAATATATTGCCAAAGCAATAAAAGAGCAAAATTGACATAAAAGGGCTTTAAAATGAACAAGTTGTCACTCAATCTGTGCCTATCTTTGACAAATGACAAA
>CAMBDE010000029.1 GCA_945865295.1 Chitinophaga pinensis
AACATTAAAATTTCGCAATCCTGATAACTTTCTGGCACAACTGGTTGGAAATTTTCCAATACATTTAATTGTGTTTCCAAAGTATCACGCGTATTCATATCTAAATGATATTTACCGCTCCAGAAAAAAGTTTTTTCGTCTTTTTTAATTTGCACACCTTCCAAAATGACACCTCTTGCAGTCAAAGCATCTAATTGTGCTTGGGGGAAATCTCCACCAACCACCGAAATTTGCTTCACTGTGGTGAAATTAGAGGCGCACCATGCAATATAAGTTGCTGCTCCACCAATAATTTTATCACTTTTCCCAAAAGGGGTTTCAATGGCATCAAAAGCCATAGATCCAACGACTACTAAAGACATGTGTATTTTTTTGATTTTCAGTTGCGAAACTACGATTTTTAAGTCTTCCCTCCCAAAGCATTCTAAATCGAAGTACTTCTAAGAATGTAACTAGTTGATTACCAAAAAACTAACAAAATTCAATAATTTATCAAAAATTAACCAAAACCTTCGTTTTTATTCGATAATTTTGTGCCAATTAACGTACAAAATAACATCATGGCTAGAATAAAAACAGAAAAAAACGGATCCAGAAAAGACGTAATTGTGCGTAAAGCGGCTACTCTATTTAGAGAAAAGGGGTATAAAGCGGCAAGTATGCGCGATTTAGCGGAAGCAGTTGGCGTGGAAGCTGCAAGTTTGTACAACCATATCAAATCTAAAAGCGAGCTATTACATGAATTGGTATTCAATGTTGCCAATCGTTTTGTATTAAAAATTGATGAAATAGAATCAGAACCAATTAGTTCATTAAAAAAAATGGAGAAGATCCTACGATTCCATATAGCAGAGATGATTCATCATTACGAAGAGGTATATGTAAGCGATAGAGAATGGAAACACCTTTCTGATCCCTACTTATCCAATTACCAAAATCAAAGAAGGGTATATCGTAAAAGATTGGCTGCGATTATTGAAGAAGGGATTAGAAATAAGGAAATTAAGCCGATTGATGCCCCAACTGTAGTCCTTATATTTTTACATGCAGTAAGTGGCATCGAAAGCTGGCACCGTTCAACCAAAAAAATCAGCGCAGAGGAACTAGAACAAAACATGGTGGCTATTTTAATTGATGGCCTTAAAGCAAATAGTTAAATTAAATTACCACTTGATTGTAGTAACTTTGCAGCCATAACAAATACTCGTGTCAGAAAGAAATAATTTTATTGATTACATCCGAATTTTTGCCCATAGTGGTCATGGCGGAGCAGGTTGTAGACATTTTCTGCGAAATAAATTAACGGCTAAGGGCGGACCAGATGGTGGTGATGGCGGTAGAGGTGGGCATGTGATTCTTAGAGGTAATTCCCAACTTTGGACCTTATTGCATTTACGTTATCACAAAAATGTATTGGCAAAAGATGGAGAGAATGGCTCTAAAAATAAATGTACTGGTAAAGATGGTGAAGATATCATTATTGAAGTGCCGTTAGGAACCATCGCAAGAGACGAAGAGACCGGTGCAATTGAAGCAGAAATTTTACATGATGGACAAGAAATTGTTTGGATGAAAGGAGGTCGAGGTGGATTGGGTAATAGTAATTTTGCCACACCTACACAACAAGTTCCTGAGTATGCACAACCTGGAGAAGATGGAATAGAAGGATGGAAACAAATAGAATTAAAAGTACTCGCAGATGTTGGATTGGTTGGTTTTCCAAATGCAGGTAAATCCACACTCTTATCAGCAATCACAGCAGCAAAGCCAAAAATTGCAAACTATGCTTTTACAACTTTGACGCCTCAATTAGGTATGGTTGAATACAGAAACAACTTATCTTTTTGTATTGCAGATTTACCTGGAATCATCGAAGGTGCTGCAGAAGGAAAAGGCTTAGGCCATCGATTCTTAAGACATATCGAAAGAAACGCGGTTTTACTTTTCTTAATTCCAGCTGACTCAAATGACCACAAAAAAGAATTCGAAATATTAAAGAATGAATTGAATGCATTCAATCCCGAGTTATTACAAAAAGACTTCATCATTGCAATTAGTAAAACAGATTTACTAGATCAAGAATTAATAGATGCCATCGAAAAAGAATTACCAGAAAATATTCCTCATATTTTTATCTCTTCAGCTATTTCTAAAAACCTGATAGAATTAAAGGACTTATTGTGGGCGACACTGAATAAACCAGTGAACGCATAAATTTTACATTGGACTTAAATAAACTGAATGTCTATCATCAAATTTTAAGTTTAACATACGTATAAAAAAAGAGTCTCAATTTTCATTGAGACTCTTTTTTTATACTTCAAGCGCATTGCTTATTGTGAAGATTGTTTTGTTGCTTTACTACGCTCATTCTCATCCAATAAAGACTTACGCATACGAACCGACTTTGGTGTCACCTCGATACACTCATCAAATTGAATATACTCCATACACTCTTCTAAAGTGTATTGTACTTTTGGAGTGATACGAACGCTATCATCACTTCCACTCGCACGGTGGTTAGTTAATTTTTTCATCTCGACAGCATTGATATTCAAATCACCTGGCTTAATATGCTCAGCCAATACTTGACCAGCATATACTTCTTCACCTGGCTCAATAAAGAAACGACCTCTGTCTTGTAATTTATCAATAGAATAAGCAGTTGTTAAACCACCTGTCTTTGCAATCAATACGCCATTGCTTCTTCCAGGGATGGGCCCTTTCCAAGGCTTGTATTCATTGAAACGGTGCGCCATGACAGCTTCACCTGCAGTTTGTGTCAACATCTGAGAACGCAATCCAATCAAACCTCTAGAAGGAATATCAAATTCTAAGTGTTGCATGGTACCCTTCGATTCCATGATCAACATTTCACCTTTCTTTTGGGTGACTAAGTCAATGACTTTACCACTAAATTCACTTGGAACGTCTACTACCAATATTTCAAATGGCTCATTTTTTTTGCCGTCAATATCTTTCACCAATACTTGTGGATTACCTACCGTCAACTCATATCCTTCACGACGCATCGTCTCTACTAATACACCTAAGTGTAAGATTCCACGACCAAATACCAAGAAGCTATCCGCACTATCTGTTTCTTCTACACGCAATGCTAAATTCTTTTCAGTTTCTTTTAATAAACGATCACGGATATGTCGAGAAGTCACAAACTTTCCTTCCTTACCAAAGAAAGGTGAGTTGTTAATACTAAACGTCATACTCATTGTAGGTTCATCTACACTAATAACAGGTAATGCTTCAGGATTTTCTGGATCAGCAATAGTATCACCGATATTGAATTCTTCTAAACCAACTACAGCACATAAATCACCAGAAACAACTTCTGTTACTTTACGCTTACCCATTCCTTCAAATACATATAATTCTTTTACCTTGCTTTTTTTGATGCTACCATCCGCTTGCACCAAAACAATATTTTGATTTTCTTTGATGGTACCTCTTTCTACTTTTCCAATGGCAATACGACCTAAGAACGTAGAATAATCTAATGAAGTGATTTGCATTTGTGTATGTCCTTCCTTCACATCTGGACCTGGAACATACTTTAAGATGCCATCCATTAAAGGCGTAATATCTTCACATTGAGTCAATGTCTCATTGAACCAACCATTTTTTCCACTACCATAAAAAGTAGGGAAATTCAATTGTTCTTCTGTTGCATCTAAGTTGAAGAATAATTCAAACACAGCATCATGCACTTCGTCAGGACGACAGTTTTCTTTATCAACTTTATTGATAATTACAATTGGTTTTAAATTCAACTGTAATGCTTTTTGTAATACAAAACGAGTTTGTGGCATGGGTCCTTCAAAAGCATCCACTAGCAAACAAACACCATCCGCCATTTTCAAAACACGCTCCACCTCACCGCCAAAGTCAGAGTGACCTGGTGTATCGATCACGTTAATTTTTACACCTTTATAGGTTACAGAAGCGTTCTTACTTAAGATAGTGATACCTCTTTCACGCTCCAACTCGTTGCTATCCATGATTAGGTCTCCAGTCTCCTGGTTGTCTCTGAATACTTTAGTTGCGTGTAAAATTTTGTCTACCAGGGTTGTTTTACCGTGGTCAACGTGTGCGATAATAGCGATGTTTCTTATTTCCATGTACTGTTTTGAGGCTGCAAAGGTACGCCGTTTACAGTCCTAAAAAAAACTATTGGGGAAAAAGGATGATTAAGCTTTAGATACGAACATATATCTTAAACTTATCTAATACATAACCTAATAGCCAGCAAGCTAACATGAAGGAAATGGCAAAGAAAAGGGAGCCCCAATAAGCGTCAAAACGAGTAAATCCTAGTTGATACAACCAGTCAAATGCAGTTTTGTAGCCAGAAGGCCCCTGAACTAAATTCAAAGTAGTGAGCAAAATCTCTGAAAAAAGGTAGATCACAAGGGGATTTTTACCAAAAATTTCAAAAAATCTAGAAAATTGATGCTGACGGTGGATGTCTACCCTGTAAATGATGGTAGCCAATATGATCATATTTAATCCAATTGTAAGTACCACAAAAGAACTAGTCCAAAGTTTTTTGTTGATAGGAAATTCAAAATCCCACATAAAGGCTAAGAATAGGAAGCCAGCACCCCACATGAATAAATGGGTTAAACCTTCGTAGGTTTTTCCGCTAGCTTTTACAAAGTTGCCTATGATAAAGCCCACTAAAATATTTACAATCGCTGGCAAAGTGCTAAGTAATCCTTCTGGATCAAAAGCGATTCCCTCGCCTTGGTATAAATGGTTTGGTCCAAGCAAGTAAAGATCCAACCTTAAAACCGCATTTCCAGTTAAACTGAATGGGTCTCCCGATTGGCCAAAACGCACAGCGAGATACCAATAGGTCAATAACAGCACAGCAGTCAAAACCTTGACCACTCTTTCATGCATAAAATGGGCAATCAATGCTGCAAATAAGTATGCGAGTGCAATACGTTGCAATACTCCAAATATTCTGGCGTCTTGTAAAGCCCCAGTAAATGGAAACCAATACATTAAAAAGCCTAGTGCAAATAAAATAAAACTACGTTTGAAAATGTTAAGAAGCAGTTTTGCTCTGCCTGCTTTTTCTAAATTGGGTAAAACAAAACTAAGTGAGTTACCTACTGCAAATAAAAAGGATGGAAAAACCAAATCGGTGGGTGTAAATCCATGCCAGCTTGCATGTCTAAAAGGTGCAAAAATATGTAATGCATCCCCTGGTGTATTGACAATGATCATCAAACAAATTGTCATACCGCGAAAAACATCCAATGATAAAAATCTTTCTTTATTCATAACTGCAATTTAGTGGTTTTAGATCAGCAAAATATTTTTTTAAGGCCTCATAAATAACTAGCTTTAAAAAAAATAACCAAATGCGTATCCTAAAAATAGTCATTCTCTCCTTTTTTGCTTTAATTGTTATTTATTTTTTAGGCCCTCAGCCTCCAAAGCCAGTATTGAACGAGGTCTTACCAACTGTTGCAAGTATCAATGCCCTTGATTCCCAAATTACTGCAATGGAAGCGCCACATAAGATTAAGCCCAATAATGAAGCAAAAATTATTTGGGCAGACAGTAGTAAAACACAAACAGAATATGCCATTGTATACTTACATGGTTTTAGTGCAAGCCAAATGGAAGGCGATCCAGTACACCAAAATATTGCAAAACAATTTCATTGTAATTTATATTTAGCAAGATTAGCAGAACATGGTATTGATACTACCGAGGACCTGATGAATCTAACTGCAGAAAAATATTGGGAGTCTGCCAAATTAGCCTATGCGATTGGGCAACAACTCGGAAAGAAAGTCATTTTAATGGGTACTTCTACCGGTGGTACTTTAGCATTGCAGCTAGCAGCTAATTATCCTGAAATTGCAGGCTTGATTTTATATTCTCCAAATATTGAAATTTTTAATCCAACTGCACCAATGCTAAATAACCCATGGGGTTTACAGATTGGTAGAGCCGTTTTAAAAAGTAATTATGTAGATATAAAATACAAGGATAGTGCTTATCCAAAATACTGGAATAGTCACTATAGAATAGAAGCAGTTGTTGCTTTGCAGAATTTATTAGAAGCAACGATGACAGAAGCTACTTTTAAAAAGATTCATCAGCCTACTTTAGCATTGTATTATTATAAGGATGAAGCGCATCAGGACAGTGTCATTAAAGTAAAAGCGATTCAAAAAATGATGCAACAGATTGCTACACCTTCTAATTTAAAAATGGAAATGGCCATGCCAAATACAGGGAATCATGTGCTTGCTTCGCCCATTGTTTCAAAAGATATTGTAAGTGTTGAACAAGCGACTACAAAATTTATGAAAGAGATGATCATAAAAGAATAGCCTATTCATGATCAGAAGCAAGTGCCACTGCAATCTTAGAATCGGCAGTGCCGTAGTACAAATACCACTGAGTTTTATAATATACCAAGCCTTCTACAAAACATACATTATTAACTTCGCCTTTTAATATATAGGGTTGGTCAGGTTGAATAAAAGGCTTCACAGCTCTGTCGATAAGTTTATAGGGTGCAGCTGTATCAAATAAAGCTTGCGCTGCTGCATAAGTAAATTTTAGACTTGTAGGATCGTTGTTATTGGCTGCATTGCTACTATTATATATAAGCACAATGCCTTTTGGAGTATACAATGCAAATGGACCTGGCTCTACCAAACGACTATCAAAATAACCAGGCCTTGGCGTAAGGACCGATACTATTTTTTTACTTTCTTCGTTTTCCAAAACTTCCCAATGCAATAAATCGCTGGAGTAGGCCATAAACAAATCCGTGTCTCCAAAATACATCCAGTATTTATGATTAATTTTTTTAGCAATCATTTTTTCACCTACTCTTTCGGCAATAATAGCTCCCGACTTAGACCATGCATTGATGTATTTAGGATTGGCTAATACAGGGCCTTGTTTTTGAAAATGAATCAGGTCCTTTGTAGTGGCAAAACATAAACGAGCTGTTTTCCCATCATAGGCTGTATAAGTTAAAATATAACCACCCGCTGGGTTTTCAACAATTCTTGGGTCTTCAATGCCCCCCTTTCCTTCATAAATAGCAAAGCTATCTTGAGCGGGATAAAAAATAGGTTGGGCTTGTCTTTTAAAATGGATACCGTCTTCACTAATGGCTAGTCCTATGCGAGAAGTCATTGCACTGTCTTGTGCACGATACAATAAATATACTTTGCCGTCTTTAACAAGTGCTGTGGGATTTAATACATTTTTTGCTTCCCATTGAACGCTATCATTTTGCAGGGGACAGAAAAAACGACTGCTGGTGTCCGGTACTAAAATGGGATTAACTATATCTACCTTATGAAAACTAGGTGCCCAATCGGTGATATTATTATTTTCATTCTTATTTTCATTAGGACTACTTGTACAAGCAGCTAATAAAATTAAAAAACACAATAAGATATTTAGTTTCATGCTTACTTATTAGTCTACAACTTTTTTATGCTTTGAAGACAGATAAGTATACACTGCAGGGATCACAAATAAAGTTAAGATTAAAGAGAACATTAGACCTCCTACAATAACTGTACCTAAAGGTTTTCTGCTTGTTGCTGCTGCACCCAAGCTAATGGCAATTGGCAATGCGCCCAATGCTGTAGCTAAGCTTGTCATTAAAATAGGTCTAAGACGTTGCGCTGCAGCTTCTAAAACAGCATCCTTAATAGATAAACCAGCTTCTCTTTTCTTATTAGCGAATTCCACAATCAAGATACCATTCTTAGTCACCAAACCTATCAACATAATGATACCAATTTGCGAGAATATATTTAATGTTTGACCCAGCATCCATAGGGAAATCAATGCACCAGCTATAGCTAATGGCACAGTAATCATGATGATGAAAGGATCCGTGAAACTTTCAAACTGAGCCGCAAGGACTAAATAAATTAAAATCAATGCGAGTAATAAAGCATAGGAAGTGTTTGAAGCACTTTCTTTGAAGTCTCTAGAAGGTCCACTTAACGCAGTTTGGAAACTTTCATCTAATTGCTCTTTTGCAATACGATCCATCGCATTCACTCCATCACCAATTGTTTTCCCCTCTGCTAAAGAAGCAGAAATAGTAGCAGAATTAAAACGATTGTAGTGGTAAAGATTTGGAGGATTGCTATTCTCTTCTATTGACAAAACACTTGAGATAGGAATATTTTCGCCACGACTATTTCTGATATAAATTTTATTGATATCTGTAGGCGTGTTACGATCCGATTTAGGTACCTGTGTAATCACTTCGTATTGACGATCATTCAAAATGAAATAGGCAGCACGTGCCCCACTAAATGCAGACTGTAATGCTTGTGATATATCTGCAGTAGATAAACCAAGATCCTTGGCACGCATACGATCGATCGTCAAATCTAATTCTGGTTTATTGAATTTTAGATTCACATCCACATTTTGGAAGGTCTTGTCTTTTCTAGCTGCTTCTAAAAACTCAGGGATGACTTTTCTAATTTTTTGGAAATCTAAGTTTTGAATGATATACTGAACAGGTAAAGAACCACGAGACATCATACCAACTGAAATGGTTTGCTCTTCTATTGAGAAAAGTCGAACATTTTTAAATCGTTTAAATTTCTTATTTAAATCAGCTACAATTTCAGACTGTGTTCTTGTTCTTTCATTGATATCCACCATACCTAATCTACCAGATGCACCAGTGCTTCCTCCACCCCATGAAGGGACACTAACCCAAGTAAATGAATGCTCGGGTATGGAGTCTTGCATAATGCGAACGGCTTTCAATATATCCGTTCTTAAGTCTTCATAACTAGTTCCTTCAGCAGCTGACATGGATATACGAACAGCACTTTTATCCTCTATAGGTGCCAACTCGCTTTGAATATTGCTTCCTATTAAAATTATGATTCCAAAGCAAACGCCTACAATCACCCATGCCATCCATCTAATTTGTAAAAATTTTGCAAGTCCATTTTTATACCCTAATTCCATTCCTTTAAAAAAGGGTTCAGTACGCTCATAAAATTTGCCGTGTTGTCCACCATTTCTGTTCAGGTAGACATTCAACACTGGCGTAATTGTAAGTGATACAAATGCTGAAACCAACACAGCACCTGCAACCACCACACCAAATTCTTTAAATAAGGAACCTACAAAACCTTGTAAGAAAATAACAGGTAAGAATACAACGGCCAAAGTAATAGAAGTAGATACGACTGCAAAGAAAATTTCTTTACTACCTTCTCTGGCAGCCTCTTTGATAGGGAGCCCTTCTTCTAATTTTCTGAAAATATTTTCGGTGACCACAATACCATCATCCACTACAAGACCTGTTGCTAAAACCACAGCTAATAAAGTCAACACATTAATAGAGAAACCAGCTAAGTACATGATAAAGAAAGTCGCAATCAGAGAAATTGGAATATCAATTAATGGTCTAATCGCAATCAGCCAATTTCTGAAAAAGAAGAAGATGACCAATACCACCAGCGTAAATGAAATTAAAATGGTTTCTTTCACTTCCGACAAAGCACGACGTACATTCTTGGTGTTATCGACAGGAACTGCAAATTCTATATCTGATTTATTCTGTGCTTTTACTTCTTCTAATCTTTTATAAAATTCATCTGCAATTTGAATTTGATTTGCACCCGGCTGTGGAGAGATGTATAACGAAACAACAGGTACCCCATTAAAAAAAGAGCCTTGGTCTTCTTGGTCTGGACCCAGTTCAACCCTAGCTACATCACCCAACCTCACAATACCATTGAGGTCTTGTTTTAAAATAATATTTCTAAAATCAGCCTCGGTGGACAATCTCCCTAATGTACGAATAATGAACTCTGATTTATTGCCATAAATACGACCTGCAGGCAATTCTACATTTTCTTTATTCAATCCCGTTTGA
The DNA here is from genome assembly GCA_945865295.1 of Chitinophaga pinensis. GTDB lineage: Bacteria > Bacteroidota > Bacteroidia > Chitinophagales > Chitinophagaceae > Sediminibacterium > Sediminibacterium pinensis_A. The sequence continues at coordinate 9,926 of CAMBDE010000029.1, forward strand.
ATATCGTTAAATGCAATACCAAAAGCATTGAGTAAATCTGTATTTGGATAAATGCGCATTGACATACGCTTACCTCGAACTCCAACACTTGTTACTTCATCAATCGTTTGAAGCCTTTGTTGCAAGACATTCTCAGCGTATTCAGTTAATTCTAATAATCCTTTGGTTTTACTTCTTAAAGTAAGTAGTATAATAAAATCTCCACTTGCATCTGCTTTTGACACCACAGGAGGGTTATTGATATCTTCGGGTAAGCTTCTTGTGGCTTGTGATACTTTATCTCTTACATCATTCGCTGCAGTCTCTAAATTCACGCCTAAGTTGAACTCGATGGAAATATTTGAATTTCCTACTGAACTGGAAGAATTAATGGTTCTGATACCAGGGATCCCATTAATCGCTTTCTCTAATGGTTCTGTAATTTGACTTTGAATCACTTCGGAATTCGCACCTGAATAAGATGTTTGTACTGAAATAATAGGTGGATCAATGGCAGGATATTCTCTTAATGCCAAGAAAGAATAACCTACCAAACCAAAAATGATAATCGCAATATTCATCACAGTGGCTAACACTGGACGTTTTAACGAGAGTTCCGATATATTCATCTCAATAATGTATTAATTGTGAGCCTACTTGATGATATCAGCAAGTGGCAATGTCTTCCCAATTTTTAAATCACTTCCATTTCTTACAAAGAGCATCCCTGCTACGATTAAGCTATCCCCTACTTGAATCCCCGATGTAATTTCTACACCAGAGGCAGTTCGATAGCCTGTCTCCACATTGACAAATTTTGCTTTACCATTCTTAACCACCACCAATTGTTTTACTTTAGAATCAGGAATGATGATATTGGAAGGGACTAAAATACTTGGCTTTTGTTGATTCTCTCCAAGGAACACTTTTGTATAAGCGCCTGGCAACAACTTGCCTTGTAAATTAGCACGCACTTTAATATTTCTTGAGGTAGCTATAATCTGTGGCTCAATAGCAGCAATTGTTGCATTCATTTTAACGCCAGGATTGGCAATACTTTCTACAGTCACTTTCTTGCCTACCTTAATATAATTTTGATAGATTTCTGGTAAAGTAAAATCTACGTTCAGTTGATCTACTTTTTGTAAGCTAACAATCGTCGTAGCTGAACTGATAAAGGCTCCTAGACTCACTTGCTTTAATCCCATCTGACCAGCAAAAGGCGCTTTAATCACTGTTTTATCAATTAAAGACTGGGTATAAGCGATGTCCGCCTTCAAGATGTTTACTTGCTGTAAGCTAATATCATAATCACTTTGATTGATCCCTTTTGCTTGTACTAATTTGTAGTTTCTTTGTTCATTGATAGTTGCTAATTGCAATTGCACTTTTATTTTTTGCAATTGAGCTTGCAAATCAGCATCATTTAACTTAGCTAGCAAAGTACCTGCAGCAACCATTTTACCTTCAGGGATTTGTAAAAAAACAATACGGCCATTGGATTCTGGACGAATGTCTACAAATTCACTTGCTACCACCGATCCATTGACTTCAATCACTTTATCCACTACTTGTGCAGCAGCAATTGCAATATCTACAGATACTGGCGCATTTGCATTGAATTTATCTGTAGGCTTTGTTTTCTCTTTACATGCAAACAATCCTAACATTAGGACGAAGGCGACATAATTTAACTTTCTCAAATTGGTCTAATTTTAGTGTTTAAAGATAGCTAAAATGACATGTTTTAGGAAAGAAAATAGATGAATGGTTGAATTATCTGCCTTGTTTAAATTGGATGAGTTTCTGTTGAATAAAATAGCCTAACTCCAAATCGTTCAATAACGCTAGGGTTGGATAGGATGGTTTGCAGTATTCCATAAACACTTCCAACCTTGGACCATCTAATTTTGTTAGCTTTTGGACAAAGCGCTTGGTAAAGCGGTAATTGATATACTTGTCTTGTTCCTGACGAATGAGCCTATTTTGTAAAAATTGGAGGTTTCGACTGCGCTTGAACCTAAACATATTGATTATTTCATTTAGGTCAAATCCAATGCTTACCCCGCCATTCCCAAAAATATTTTGTTGGTTACTTAACTTTAAGCCTGGTGGATCGTAATTAAAGTATTTGGCATAATCCATCCGATTCTGAATTGAATCATACCTGTAATAACTATTGCGCACTGTCACTTCTGGAAGATCGAATCCAGACACATGAATCATGATATTAAAATTACTCAGGTCTTCAATTTCATCTAGTCCGAATTTTTGAGTGTTTTTCCCAAATAAAGAAAATGTTAAGGAGTCTTTGGCCTGAATAGTGATTAAGTAACGACCCAATGAATCCGTTTGTGTTCTGCTAAATTTACTAGATACCATCACTGCTTCAATTGGACTTCTTCCAGAAATATCATAGACCACACCACTAATGGTGCGCATCTGAGCCTTGACCGTGGGGAAGGCAACAGAGGTCAATAAAAAAAATAAGAGGACGCTTTGCTTCATGAATGGGTGTAAAAATAAACAATTCAAGCCTTTGTTGATGTTAAAATATAGATGGCCAAAGTGTTAACAATGCGCCTAATAAAATCGTGCCCAAAACTACCCATTGAGGGGCAATTTTATAACGAACCAATACAATCGCAGTGGTAGAAAAAACCAATAAGTAAACCCCAATATTAATTCCACTCAAGCCTCCTAAATCAAATACAATGTCTTTTAATAAATATAAAGTTGCACCCAGCATAATCCCTACAACCGCTGCATAAATGCCTTCGAGGGAACGATAAAACAACGCATACTTTTTTAGTTTCTGCCAAATTGGAAAAAAGAATAACACAATTAAAAAGCTAGGGAGAAAAACGCCAATACTCGCCACCACAGCACCTATTATTTGTCCTCCTATCCCTTTATCTTCTAAAGCCAATGCGCCTGTAAAGCTTGCTATAGAAAAAATGGGGCCAGGAATCGCCCTCACAATTCCAGAGCCTGTTAAAAAAGCTGCACTATTAATTTTAAGTACATCTCTTTTACTTTCTTTCACGCGATCTGTGTTTGGACGCGTCACATATTGTTCATACATCATTGGAATCAACACATCACCACCACCAAAGACAAAGCTTCCAAATCTGTAATTATTTTCAAATAGATTATATACTTTACGATGCTCCCAATTTTGACGTGTAGCTTGTTCAGATAAAAAACCTGCAGTTAGAAAAAACAAAATGAATAAATGCAAATGCACCCATTTAATTTTTTTAGGCGCGGTACCTTGATCTGGGATTCTTTTACTGCTAAAATTAGTGATAATGCCAGCTAAAACAATTACAACGGGTATCGTCCATGGTGTTTTAAAGCCAATATAAGTGAGTATGGCAACTAGTAAAAAAATTAAAAGTGTAATGGTATTGCGGATGGCTTTTTTATATAATAGATAAGTGGCGCTAGCGATAAACCCAATCACCATTGGTTGTAACAAATGCAAGGTTTTTAAAACAGGTTGTAAATCAAAATGGGTGTAGGCAATGGCTAAACTAGCCATAAAACTAGTGGCTGGTAAAATCCAAATAAGCATCGTGATGAAGGCCAAAGAAAAGCCACCTCTTTTAAATGCGATTAAGACGATTGTTTGTGTAGAGGAGGCCCCAGGTAGCAACTGGCAAAAAGCATTGTATTCCATCAACTCTTCCGAAGTAATATCCTTTCGTTTTTCTACAAACCGATGTTGGAGTAAGCCAATATGTACTTGAGGACCACCAAAAGCGGTTAAGCTATGCTGGAAAACAGCCTTCAAAAATGGTATATGTCTTAATAAGTACAAAGAATATGGTTTAAGTAAAAATAAAATATTTTATTTGCATCCAAAGGATTTTATAAATTTTAAGTGAGGTATATAAATGCTTAAATAATGATTAATTGTATCTTTGCAGGATGAAAAATTTGTTTTTTGTATTCGTCTTATTGATTGCCCTTGGTTGTGGCAAGAGTAACTATAGTACCTACCAGCCAGTTTATGCCAAAATCGATTGGGAGGAACAACCTGATTATAGTCAATTAAAGAACTGGGCTGCGCATCCTCTTAAATTAGACCCTTCGGACAGTGTACCAGCGAGTATTGTCAAAAATTACAAGCCTAAACAATTAGCGGATGTATTTTTTGTGCACCCAACAACTTATTTAGATCCGACGATGCCCAATGGCTGGTCAGCCTCATTAAAAGATATTGCTTTAAATATTAGTACAGACTATTCTACGATTTTAAATCAAGCAAGTATTTTTAATGAAGTAGGTCCCATCTATGCACCAAGGTATCGACAAGCACATATCAAAAGTTATTACCCAATTAATAAAATAGATACCATCAATGCATTAGCTGCGTTCGAACTAGCTTATCAGGATGTGAAAAAAGCATTTGATTTTTATATGGCCAATTACAACCAAGGAAAACCAATCATCATTGCGGCACATAGTCAAGGAAGTACACATGCAAAGAGATTACTAAAAGAATATTTTGATGGAAAGGCATTGTCCAAACAATTGGTGTCTGCCTATATCGTAGGTATGGCAATTGACCCGAATGAATTTACTAATTTAAAAGCTTGCGCTACACCAACTGAAACCGGGTGCATTTGTGCTTGGAGAACTTACAAAGAAGGTTATACACCTCCATTTGTTACCATTGAAAGATTCACTTCTATGGTGACCAATCCTTTAACATGGAGCAGCAATCAAACAGCTGTTGATAGGAAATCGAATGAAGGGTCCGTTTTATACAACTTTAAAAAAATCATTCCAAATGTCGCTGGAGCGATTAATTATAAAGGAATTTTATGGACACCCAAGCCAAAGTTTTTTGGCAGTATATTGTACAGTACCCCTAATTACCATATTGCAGATTATAATTTGTATTATATGAGTGTACGAAAAAATGCTACAGACAGGGCTTTACAATTCTCAAATCATGCTACAAATTAAAGTCAATCTTTGTGTCTGCTTTAATTACCAACAACGCTTAAAAATTTAATGCGCATTATTTTAAGTTGCTCCAAAGTGTAGTCATTCTCACTTAATTCTTGTTGTGCAATTTGTAAAGAAGATGTTTCGCAGCTTTTGAAATACTCTAAAATTTCTTCTTGATCATATTCATCTAGCCATTCATCAATGGCATAATCTAAATTCAGTTTTGTACCACTTGCTGCGATGGTTTCCATTTCCTCTAGTAAACTATCTAATTTTAGGTCTTTGTTTTTTGCAATGGTTTCTAAAGGAATCTTCTTATCTACATTTTGAATGATGTAGATTTTATTGCTTGATTTATTGGCTACGGACTTCATTACAAAGTCATCTGGCTTTTCAATATTGTGTTCTGTTACATACGCTTCTATCAGCTTAATAAATGCTTCGCCATATTTGATGGACTTGCCTTTGCTTACACCCTGACAACGCTCTAATTCAGTGAATGAGGTAGGATACAATGTCGCCATGTCTTGTAATGAAGTCTCTAGGAAAATAACGAATGGAGGCAACCCAATTTTTTTAGCAACAACTTGACGCAGGTCTTTCAATAATTCAAATAAGCGGTCGTCTGTAGTAACTAAATCTTCGGCTACTTCACTTTCTTCGTCTTCGCCCAACTCGGCTGCAAAAACATTTTGCAATACCACTAAAAATGAGCTTGGTTTTTTTAAGAACTTTTGGCCTTTAGCAGTTAGTTTCAGTAAGCCATATTCTTCGATATCTTTTTCAATCATTTCCTCCAGCATTGCCTGACGAATCAAGCTATTCCAAAACAATTCATCATGTGTTTTTCCAATGCCAAAAACTGGTAGTTTTTCGTGGCGATACAATCCAATCTGTGGCGTATAATGTCCTATAATAATTTGCACTACATAATCTGCTACAAATCTTTCATTCAATGCTTGTATTGTTTGTAATAATTGTACTAATTCTGTTTTTGCTTGGAATTTTTCTTTTGGCTGTAAACAGTTATCGCATTTGCCGCAATTTTGATCGGGCCATGGTTCTCCAAAATAATGTAATAAACTTCTTCTTCTACAAGCGCCACTCTCAGCGAATGCTACAGTTTCGTCTATTAATTGCGCACCCACTTCTCTTTCACTCAATGGCTTGTCTCTTAAAAAATGTTCTAATTTAGAAACGTCTTTTTGTGAATAATATAAAATACAGTTCCCTTCTAAGCCATCCCTACCAGCTCTTCCCGTCTCTTGGTAATAATTCTCAATGGATTTAGGAATATTATAATGAATCACAAAACGAATGTCTGGTTTGTCAATACCCATGCCAAACGCAATAGTGGCTACAATCACCTGTACATCCTCATTTAAAAATTGATCCTGTCTATCGGCCCTTAATTTTTGATCTAGTCCAGCATGGTAAGCAACAGCTTTAATATTGTTGGCCTTTAAAAGGTCGGCCAGTTCTTCTGTTGTTTTTCGATTCAGGGTATAAATGATACCACTTTTCTTTTTATGCTTAGTGATATATTTGACAATACTTTTTACGGTCTGATCTTTTTTGATTTTCGGCTGCACTTCATAATAAAGATTATCCCTATTAAAAGAAGAAATTAAAATTTCAGGATTTTTGAGTGCGAGATTTTTTACAATATCGCTTTGCACTTTTGGTGTTGCTGTTGCAGTCAATGCAATAATGGGTGCCGATGGTTTGATCTCTTCCATCATCTCTTTTAATCGACGGTATTCTGGTCTAAAATCATGACCCCATTCAGAAATACAATGCGCTTCATCGACTGCAAAAAAAGATACATTCAGATCGCTAAAGAAATCCAAATTTTCTTGTTTTGTCAAAGTCTCTGGTGCGACATATAATAGTTTAGTCTTGCCGCTTAAAAGATCTTCCTTAACCACTTTGACTTGTCCCTTGTTTAAAGAGGAGTTTAAAAAGTGGGCGACTTCGTCGTGCTCACTATATCCTCTAACAAGATCCACCTGATTTTTCATTAAGGCAATGAGTGGAGAGACAACGATAGCACAACCTTCTAACATCATTGCAGGCAATTGATAGCACAAACTCTTACCGCCTCCTGTTGGCATAATCACAAAGGTATCTCTACCACTTAATAAGGAAACAATGGCTTGTTCTTGGGTACCCTTGAACTCGGAGAATCCAAAATATTGCTGTAATGCTGCTATTAAGTCCTTGTTTTGAGGCTTTTCCGTCTTTTTTATCGTTTTTTTAGTGGCAGGCATCTTAATAAGCTTGAAATCAACCGTTTATTGTCCAAATGTACTCTTAAGTTAACGCATTTTGTTAACCAAAAGTGCATTAAAAAGGTTAATTTTTTAAAATAAACCTTTTAACAAAGGATAGATTAAAAATGGAGTACAAAGTTAATGAAGTCTTACCTTTGCTTCATCTATAAAATGCCTATGTCCTCCGAGATTAAATCCATTGCCAAAAACGGTTTACTAATTGAAACAAAAGCGGTAGCGGGATTAGAGAAGTTTATTGACGATCAATTTGTTGCCGCAGTGCAAACTGTGATGCAATGCAAAGGTCGTTTTATCGTGAGCGGCATTGGTAAAAGTGCCATTATTGCACAAAAAATTGTTGCCACTTGTAATTCTACTGGCACGCCTGCAATTTACCTACATGCAGCAGATGCGATTCATGGAGATTCAGGGATGATTGGTCCAGAAGATGTGGTGATGATTATTAGTAAAAGTGGCGAGAGTCCTGAGATTAAATTATTGGTAGACTTGATCGCCCATTTTGGCAACCCATTGATTGCCATGGTAGGTAATTTGGATAGTTATCTAAGTAAGGCAACACCACTTGTGATTAACACTACAGTAGATCAAGAAGCATGTATTCATAATTTAGCACCGACTTCATCCACCACTGCACAAATGGTGATGGGAGATTTAATGGCCATTACGCTCATGGAATTAAGAGGATTTAAATCCAATGATTTTGCAAAATTTCATCCTGGAGGTAATCTTGGAAAAAAATTAACCTTAACCACAGGTGCCATTGCAAAACAAAATACACAACCAAGTGTTAATCCGTTAACAAGTGTTAAAGAAGTCATTATAGCAATCTCAAAAAGCAGGATGGGCGCAACTGTTGTCTTAGATGATAGTGGCAATATTATTGGTATGATTACAGATGGAGATATTCGCCGAATGCTAGAACAACATAACAGTATACAGGAGCTTAAAGCTGCTGATATTTTACACAAGCAGCCTATTACAATTTCCTCTGATACATTGGCCATTGAAGCATTTGATCTAATGAAAGCACACGATATTAGTCAATTGATTATTGCTGATGAAGGTCAATACAAAGGAATGATTCATATACACGATTTAATGAAAGAAGGGATTTTATAATCTATATCTATGCAAAACAAAAATCACTATGTAGCCATTATGGCTGGAGGAATTGGAAGTCGATTTTGGCCGATGAGTAGGACTGCACTCCCTAAACAATTTTTAGATGTATTGAATACAGGTAAGACCTTGGTACAATGGACTTATGAACGTTATGCAAAATTTATTCCTGCAGAAAATATTTATATTGTCACTTCCGAAGAGTACGTGGACATTGTGAAAACACAATTGCCGATGTTGCCCATTGATAATATTTTAGCAGAGCCTAGTAAAAAAAATACAGCACCTTGTATTGCATATATCTCTTTTAAATTGGCGCAGATGAATCCTGATGCAAAATGTATTGTTGCACCAAGTGACCATTTAATTTTAGAGGAAGACCGCTTTCAAGCAATTGCTTTAGAAGCATTGGATTTTGTAGACCATATTAAGGCATTGGCAACTTTAGGAATTAAGCCAACCCATCCCAATACAGGCTATGGTTATATCCAATACGAAGGATTAGAGGTTGCTAAAGATTTATTTAAAGTCAAAACCTTTACTGAAAAACCGGATTTAGAAATTGCTAAATCATTTATAGAAAGTGGTGACTTTTTATGGAACGCGGGAATTTTTGCTTGGAAAATAAGTTCCATCTTAGCTGCATTCGAAAAGTATCAGCCAGAAATGTATGAATTATTTGATCAAGAGAAAATACATTTTAACACGCCAGCCGAAAATGCTGGGATTCAAAAAATTTATCCGCAGTGCACCAATATTTCAATTGACATCGCCATCATGGAGAAGGCCAATAACGTATATGTGATGCCAGCATCATTTGGATGGAGTGACCTAGGTACATGGAATAGTGCATATGAAAATATGGAGAAGGATTATTTTGGCAATGCAGTTGCCTCTGATAATGTCATTGTAATTGATGCTACAAAATGCATGATCAATTCCCCTAAGGACAAACTAGTGTTAGTTCAGGGATTGGATGACTTTATTGTGATTGACACAAAGGATGTGTTAATGATTTGTAGTAGGGATAAAGAGCAATCTATTAAAGAATATGTGGCCGAAGTAAAGCGGAACAAAGGCGATAAATATATCTAAATTGCTTAACTTAGAGTGGTTGGGATATTGCTTATCAAAAAATTACCCCCTCTATGGCAACCATTATAACCGGCACTGGTAGCATTATACCGCACCATATTAAATCGAATCAGGATTTTGTTTCGAATACTTTTTACGATGAACAAAGTGAATTGATCAAAACCCCTAATCAAGAAATTGTTGAGAAATTCAAAGGGATTACTGGCATCATGGAAAGAAGGTATGCCGATGTTCAAGTCAATACATCTGACCTTGCAGCTGCCGCAGCTAAATTAGCGATTGAGGCTGCAGGAATAGATCCTGAAACGATTGATCAAATTATTGTGGCACATAATTTTGGAGACGTTCAAAATGGAACCATCCAATCAGATGCCGTTCCTGCCATTGCATCAAGAGTAAAACATCATTTAGGGATTGTCAACCCAAACTGCGTGGCTTATGATATTTTATTTGGCTGTCCAGGATGGATACAGGGTGTGATTCAAGCAGATTCTTTTATTAAATCAGGGATGGCAAAAAGATGTTTAGTCATTGGTGCCGAGACTTTAAGCAGAGTAATAGATCCACACGATAGAGATAGTATGATTTTTAGTGATGGTGCAGGCGCTTGTATTGTAGAACATAGCGAAGACCCTAATCAGGGTATTTTATCCTTTAGTGTACAAAGCCATTGTAACGATGAAGCTGGTTATTTATACATGGGGAAATCGAATCATCCAGCCGCAGATGATGCCACAAGGTATATTAAAATGAAGGGCCGAAAAGTATATGAGTATGCCATTAAGAATGTCCCTATTGCAATGAAAGCTTGTATAGAAAAAGCGGGGGTGGAGATTCAAGAAATAAAGAAATTCTTCCTACATCAAGCCAATGAAAAAATGGATGAGGGTTTTATTAAAGCATTGTATAAATTATATGATATCAAAGAGATTCCTGCAGATATCATGCCTATGAGTATTCACGAATTAGGCAATAGTTCTGTAGCAACCATTCCAACATTATACGATTTAGTACTTAAAGGAAAGTATGCTGAACATGCATTAGCAAAAGGCGATGTGGTGATTTTTGCATCTGTTGGAGCCGGAATGAATATCAACGCAATTTGTTATCGCCTTTAGTAACCTCTTTGGTTATTGCCTTCGATATAATTGGTATATGCCTTATTACAAACTTTGTTTCCCCCAGGTGTTGGGTAGTTGCCTGTGAAATACCAGTCACCCGTATTGGTTGGACAACATTCGTGTAAGCCTTCAATCGTTTGATAGATGACTTCTACAGGGATTTGAATGTTATCTGGTGTAATGAGTTGCGCAATTTTATCTGAGATTTCTTCTGTTGTGAAAGGCTTATATAATTCACGTACCACATTTTCTGTATGAAGTTCGTTCTTAGCTTCTAACGCTTTGATCTTTTGATAGACATCATCCATCACCTTTTCCATGCCTCTTTCTTTCAATAAAGCAATCACTGCTTTAAATGCTATAAAATCGCCCATTTTGCTCATATCAATCCCATAACAATCAGGGTACCTAATTTGAGGTGCAGAAGAAACAACAATGATTTTTTTAGGGGAAAGTCTTGATAACATTCTAACAATACTTTCTTTTAAAGTTGTACCTCTTACTATGCTATCGTCAATCACCACCAAGCTATCTTCATTTTTACGCACCGTGCCATAAGTAATATCATACACGTGTTGCACCATCTCGTTGCGATTAGAATCCTCCGTAATAAAGGTTCTTAATTTAACATCTTTGATAGCAATTTTTTCTTGGCGAATTTTTCGATTCACCATCTCACCTAATTTTTCTGCGTCCACGTCCTTACCCCAGCTTAAAATACGTTCCACTTTAATGGCATTCAAGTATTCTTCCATGCCTTTTATTAAGCCGTAAAATGCAACTTCTGCTGTGTTTGGAATATAAGAGAAGATGGTATTCTTTAAATCTTTTTCAATCCTATCTAACACTATTTTACTTAAGTAATGTCCAAGGGCTATACGCTCTCTATAAATTTTCTCATCCCCACCTCTAGAAAAATAAATACGCTCAAAAGAACATGCTCTTCTTTCTTTTGGTTCAATAATTTGCTCAATGGTATATCCTCCCTTATCGTCTACGATCAATGCATTACCAGGCATCAACTCATGTACTTCGTTCTCGCCTACATTGAATGTGGTTCGAATAGCAGCTCTTTCGCTAGCAGCTACAATCACTTCACCATCAATGTAATAATATGCTGGACGAATGCCATGTGCATCGCGCATAATAAAACTATACCCATTACCAACTAGCCCACCAATGGTAAAGCCACCATCAAACATGGGCACGGCTTGCTTTAATACTTCAGCAATATTTGGATGGTTAGGATTTTTTGTTTCTTCTTTTACTAAAAAGTGATGAATCACTTCCATCATGGCGGCCAAATCACTTTGTTTTTCAAAAGGACCTGGTTCATGTTGGATTAGCTTGAATAATTCATCCGTATTGACCAAATTGAAATTGCCAGCTAACGCAAGGTTTTTCCCTGGTGCTAAATTTTTCTTAATAAATGGATGGCAAAATTCTACATTGTTTTTGCCTTGTGTACCGTACCTTAAATGTCCTAGTAACAATTCACCCATGAACGGCAGATGCCCTTTCATTAAACCAGGATGTTTGGTAATATCTGACTGTAATTTTTCTAGTTCTTGTATTTCTTGACCCACTTTAAAAAAAATATCCGCAATGGGTTGCTGTGCACTACTTCTTAATCTATATAAAAAAGGATTGCCTGCTTCTATATCTAGTTTAACAGTTGCAATCCCTGCGCCATCTTGTCCACGATTGTGTTGTTTCTCCATCAAGAGGTACAACTTATTTAGTCCGTAGGTGACTGACCCTCTATTTTGAAGATAGTAGGAAAAAGGTTTTCTTAACCTAATGAATGCTAAGCCACATTCGTGTTTGATTTCGTCGCTCATGATGAAATTTCTAGTATGTTTTTTCCTTTACAATTGCATTTGCCACTTTTGTCCAATCTGTCAATTCTTTACAAGCTTGGAAATCGTTGTCTATAAATACATAGTAATTAGGGACTCTATCTTTAAACCATGATTCTAACACTTTAGCTTTTTTCTCTTCTAGTGCCCTTATTGAAACACGGTTATAATCTTCTTTTAAATTTTCTTTATGTGGTTCCGTTCTTTCTTTATAATACACAATACGAACCGTTTTTCTACCTCTATCATCCACATACAATTGTGGTTCAGAGATATCTCCTGGCTTCATATTTTGAATCAAAACCACCATTTCTTTGTCTAATTGATCAAAGTTGATATAAGTAGAGCCATCACGACCAGTCACTGCTCCACCACTAAACTTACTTGATTCGTCGTCACTATATTTATTCACTGCTTCGCCAAAACTTGTCTTGTTTGCTAAGACCACTTTTCTAACGCTATCTAACAAATGTTTAGTCTCGTTGATTTCGTCATTGGTGATTGGCGGAATTCTTAAGATATGCTTTACCACAGCTTCATCTCCAGATCTAGAAATCAATTGGATAATATGGTAGCCAAATTTGGATTTTACAGGCGCAGAAATTTGACCTTCTTTTAATCTGAAAGATGCAGCCATGAAAGCTGGATCAAATTCTCTTACATTTCTATTTAAGCTAAACTGTCCTAGATTTTCTTTAGAACTAGGATCTTCAGAGTACAATTTTACCAATTGTTCAAATTTATTCACGCCACCTTCTACTTGCTTTCGGTATTCTAACATTTGCTGAATCACATATTCTTCGATATCACGATTTGCTTTAGGATGCATAATGATTTCTGAAATCTGCACTTCACTTTCATACAAGGGCAAACTATCGACTGGAATTTTTGCATAAAAGGCTTTTACCTCATTTGGGGTAATCTTTACTTTGTCAACAATTTTATTTTGCATCTCCTCTGCCAAACGTTGTTCTTTAATTAAAAGTCTAAAATCGTCTTTTAATTGAAAAATAGATCGACCAGCCACTTCCTCTAAGACTTCCTTAGATCCAAATTGTTGTATGAAATTTCGAATACGTCCATCAATAGCCACTTCAATTTCTTCTTCTGTAACTAAAATAGAATCTTTTTCGGCTTGTAATACCAACGCCTTACGAATCAATTGCCCTTCGATCACCTGACAGGTGGATGGTAATTCAATATTTTCTTGACCCTGTGCTTGTCTCTTATAATCTGCAAGCGCATTGTCTACATCGGAACGTAAAATATATTTATCGCCGACAGTAGCAATAATTTTATCAGCTAAAACTTTTTTGATTTGAGCGGTTGCTGCACTAGTGATAGCGATTAAACCTAAGGCAAATAAGATGCGAACTATTTTCATCAAATATGAATTAAGGGGCTAAGTTCCGATAGCTGGGGCAATACCCCAACTATCAAATCTTAATTTTTTTATAAAGTACGTTTAACTTCTTCTTCCTCAAATGCTTCTACGATATCGCCTGGTTTTAAATCAATAAAGTTTTTGATGGTCAAACCACATTCCATATTGGAAACAACGTCTTTCACATCGTCTTTGAAACGCTTCAAGCTTCCTAATTCAGCGGCCTGTCCTTCTCCTCTTGGGAACTCAACAATACCATCACGAATAATACGAATCTTACTGTTTCTACTCAACTTGCCATCCAATACATAACATCCGGCAACCGTTGCTTTATCAAATTTGTAGACTTCTCTAACTTCAACGTTGGCCACAATTTTCTCTTGAATTTTTGGTTCCAACATACCTTCCATCGCACTCTTGATTTCATCAATCGCGTTGTAGATAATAGAGTACATTTTAATTTCAACGCCTTCTGTTTCGGCTAAGCGGCTTGCTTGCATACTTGGACGAACGTTAAAACCAATAATGATTGCATCAGAAGCAGCAGAAAGCAATACATCAGATTCAGAAATCTGACCCACTCCTTTTAATACCACTTTAATCGCAATTTCCTCGGTAGATAATTTTTGTAAAGAGTCACTTAAGGCTTCTACAGAACCATCCACGTCACCTTTGATGATGATGTTTAATTCTTTAAAGTTACCTAAAGCCAAACGACGACCAATCTCGTCTAATGTAATATGTTTTCTAGTTCTCAAACCTTGCTCTCTTAATAATTGAGAACGCTTAGTTGCTAATTCTTTTGCTTCAGACTCGTCGTCATATACTTTGAATTTCTCACCAGCTTGTGGTGCGCCATTCAAACCTAAGATCACCACAGGGGTAGATGGAGGTGCTACTTCGATACGTTGGTTACGTTCGTTGAACATCGCTTTTACACGACCATAAAACTGGCCTGATAAAATCAAATCTCCCTGACGTAAGGTTCCGTTTTGAACAAGTATGGTAGCCACAAAACCACGGCCTTTATCTAAAGAGGCCTCGATAATGGTTCCTGTTCCTTCTCTATTTGGATTGGCTTTTAAATCTAAGATTTCAGATTCTAATAATACCTTTTCTAATAAAGCATCTACGTTCAATCCTTGCTTAGCAGACAATTCTTGGTTTTGGAATTTACCGCCCCAAGCTTCTACTAAAATATTCATTTGAGACAATTGCTCGTATATCTTTTGCGGTTGCGCACCGTCTTTATCAATTTTATTGACTGCAAAAATCATTGGTACATTCGCCGCTTGAGAGTGACTAATGGCCTCTTTAGTTTGTGGCATGACCGCATCGTCTGCAGCCACCACAATAATTGCAATATCTGTTACTTTAGCACCACGCGCACGCATTGCTGTAAAGGCTTCGTGACCTGGTGTATCCAAGAAAGTAATGGCTTTACCATTTGGCAAAGTCACTTCGTATGCACCAATATGTTGTGTGATACCACCGGCCTCACCTGCAACCACATTCGCGTTACGGATATAATCTAGTAAAGAAGTTTTACCGTGATCCACGTGACCCATGATGGTTACAATTGGAGGACGCTCTACTAAATTCGCTTGATCTTCTGCTTCTTCTTCCTCATCCATTTCTACTACATCTTCTAATCCAACAAATTCAACTTCGAATCCAAATTCACTTGCAACCAATTCTATTACCTCCGCATCTAAACGTTGGTTGATTGAAACCATGATACCCAAGTTCATACACTTGCTAATGATATCTGCAAAACTTACATCCATCAAACTTGACAACTCACTCACTGTTACAAATTCTGTTACCTGTAATTTATTGTCTTCTCTTTCTCCATTATTTTCATTTTCAGCAGCTTCTTCTCTTCTTTGACGACGATACTTAGATTTCATGCTCTTACCACGACCACCTTGGCCCGATAATTTCGCTTGTGTTTCCTTGATCTTATCTTGAATTGCTTTCTGATCGATTTCTTTTTGCTCAGCCGTTTGTGGCATATTTCTTCCGCGTGCTCCACCTTGTCCCGGACGTGTTCCATTATTAGGACGATTGCCTTGATAGCCACCGCCTCCACCTTGTGGACGATTGCCTTGATAACCACCGCCACCTTGTGGACGATTACCTTGATAGCCACCGCTACTTTGAGTTTGACCACCTTGTCCTGTTTGACCAGGTTGATTTGGTCTACCTTGAACTGGGATACGCTTACGAACACGTTTTTCTTCCTGGGTTAAAGGTTTTGGTCTAGTATCGCTATTGGTTGGCAAATCAATCTTACCTAAAATTGTTGGACCGGTTAACTTGTCTGCTTGGATATTGGTAATGGCACCATGTACATTTTCTGGAGCGATTGAATTGTCTACTGGTGGCGCTTTTTTAGCAGCTGCTTTTGGAGCACTTGCTTTAGGCGCTGCTGCTTTAGGTGCTGCAGGTTCTTCTGTTTTAGTGGACGACTTTTTTGGTCTTGTAGACGAGTCAATTAAAGAAAGATCAATCTTATTCACCACTTTTGGAGCTTCCACTTCGGAGGCTGCTGCTTTAGCCTTTGCAGGCGCTGCTTTCACAGGAGCCGGAGCTGCTGGAGCATCTTCAACCACTGGGGCTGCTGCTTTTGGTGTTTTCACAACTGGGGTTTCAGCAACAACTGCTTTCTTTGCTGGAGCAATTTCTTCCTCCGCTTTTTTGCCTTTGTCTGCTATTGCATTTTTCGGTAATTCCACATGGTCTGCCTTATTCTTGGCAACCTTGTCGCTTTGGAATTCAGCCTGCAAAGCATAATACTGACTTTCAGTTAATTTGGCCGTTGGCTTAAGGTCATCCTTAGGAAAACCTTTTGTACTAAGGAATTCAATCAAGGTATCTTGACCGATGTTGAATTCTTTAGCAGCTGC
>CAMBDE010000030.1 GCA_945865295.1 Chitinophaga pinensis
TTATGTTCCATTGCTTTTTCTACGTTCAATATTTTACCACGCAAAGGCAGGATCGCTTGAAAAGATCTTTCACGACCTTGTTTAGCAGTTCCACCTGCAGAGTCTCCCTCGACAAGGTATAACTCACATCTTTCAGGATCACGCTCAGAGCAATCTGCTAATTTACCAGGCAAACCACCTCCAGAAAGTACCGTCTTTCTTTGTACCATATCACGTGCTTTCTTAGCAGCAACGCGGGCTTGGGCAGCAAGTACAATTTTAGAGATCACGTATTTTGCTTCCTTCGGGTTTTCTTCTAAATAAGCTTCTAAAGCACGCGCAACCGTTGTTTGAACCACACCACTTACTTCACTATTTCCTAATTTAGTCTTGGTTTGACCTTCAAATTGTGGCTCAGGTACTTTCACAGAAATGATAGCACTTAAACCTTCTCTAAAGTCATCCCCTTCCACAGTGACTTTAGCTCTTTCAAATAAACCTTCTTTATCACCATAGCTTTTGAACACGCGCGTTAAAGCAGTTCTAAAACCAGTTACGTGTGTACCACCTTCAATGGTATTGATATTATTAACGTAAGAGAAAATATTTTCTTTAAAATCATCATTATACGTCAATGCAACTTCGACCATGACATTCGAAGCCTCGTCTAAACCTTCTACATATAAGGGTTGAGAGATAATTGGATTTCTATTTCCGTTCTTATCCAACATTTGTACAAATTCAATGATACCGCCTTCGCTATAAAAATGGCTTACATAAGGCGCGCCTGCTTCATCTAATTCTCTTAAATCGGTTAATGTGATCGTAATGCGCTTATTCAAATAAGACAATTCACGTAAACGACCTTCTAAGATCTCTCTGCGGTAAACAGTTTCTTGGAAAATAGTATGATCAGGCCAGAAATGCACTCTAGTTCCAGTCTTATCGCTTATGCCTACTTCTCTTACAGCATATTGTGGTGCTCCAATACAGTATTCTTGCTCAAATATTTTGCCTTCACGTTCAACTGTTACTAATAATTTTGTACTCAATGCATTCACGCAACTTACACCCACACCGTGCAATCCGCCTGAAACTTTGTAGGTATTTTTATCAAATTTACCACCGGCGTGTAATACCGTCATAACGACTTCTAATGCAGATCTTTTTTCTTTAGTATGCATCGCAGTTGGGATACCACGACCATTGTCTTGAACACTGATTGAATTATCTAGATGAATAGCGACTTGGATATGAGAACAATAACCAGCTAAAGCTTCATCAATAGAGTTATCTACGACTTCATATACTAAGTGGTGTAAACCTTTCATGCCCACATCGCCAATATACATGGCAGGGCGTTTTCTAACGGCTTCTAATCCTTCTAATACCTGGATACTATCGGCGCCATAGTTCTTGTTTTCGGCCGAATCGGGGTGTTGTAAATCTTCTGACATAAAGGGTGCAAATTTTTTATTTTGTAGGTCGTTTTGAGCGCATACAAATTTAAGAAATTTATCTTCTTTTAAGGTGTATTTAAGCCGCTATAGTTATCCCCATAAAAACGATTAAGTTCATAAGGCATCGTCTAAAAATGAGGCTAAAAATGGCCTTTAAATCGATTTCAAAATAGGATTGACTAGGGCAATATAATTTTTAAATAAGGAGGCAATTTTGGGGCTAATTTTGCGTCATTTTAAGGTCATCTTATGAACCTTTTTATTCCATTTGTTGTTTATAGTTTAAATTTGCAGTTCAATGATGGTAGCCAACGACATATTAAAACAAGTGCACCAGCCCAATGGCTTTGCTGGCATGGCTTTGTTGTACCAAAAAGAACAGTTAATTCCTGGCTCTACACAGTACACCATACATCGTTATTATTCCCAGGCACCTGCAGAACTAGAGGATACTGGCATGTTCATATATCACTACAATGCAAAACGTCCAAACGATAATTATTTAGAGTTAAGATTTTGTATTTCAGGGAATCGTTATTGTGAAAATAAATTGTGTGGTAATTGCAGTCAATTGCCAACCGAAGATTGTGCGGGGCCACTAAGAACGATTGACGTTTTCTCTTTCCATTTTACTTCTACATTTTTAAATCAATTTGTACACAATGTAAAGTTGAACAATCGCAAAGATGAAGTGCTTGCTTTCAAACATCCTAATGCTTTTGTAAAAACATTTCCATTGTGTATGCGTAAGCGCGGTACATTGGATTCATTGTTAAACTATAGCTACACAGGATCTTTGGAAAATATTTTTATCAATGCAAAAATTCATGAACTCCTTTTATTTAGTCTAGAATGCATCGTAGATGAAAAAGAAGAAGGCTTTGCATGTAAATTCTTATCAGATGATCGTGGCAAAGAAAGTATCTATTTAGCAAGAGAGATTTTATTACAACATATTGGAGATCCTATTACCATTAAGGAATTGAGCCGTAAAGTAGCCATGAACGAATGCTATTTAAAGAAAGGCTTTAAAGAGGTTTTTGGCACCACCATTTTTGACTTCTACCAGCAGCAAAGAATGGAGCATGCAAAATATTTATTGTACGAAAAGTCTTTGAGTGTGACTGATGTGTCTGCTTTATTAGGCTACTCATCCATCTCCCATTTCTCTGCAGCTTTCAAGAAACACACTGGCTTAAAGCCTTGTGAATTGTTGAACTAGTTTTATTTCCTTATTTTTATTTTCTAAATTAAATCCCATGCGTCAATTATTTACGATTGCCATTGTTGTATTATTCAGTTCATGTATCAATCAAAGAGTAGACTTAGTCGTGCATCATGCACAAATTTATACAGTCAATGAAAATTTTGCAGTCGCAGAAGCAATGGCAGTGCAGGATGGCAAAATTGTTGCAGTGGGCACCAATGATGATATTTTAAAAAACTATCAAGCCGATAGCGTGGTGGATGCAAAAGGCGCTGCAGTGTATCCAGGTTTTGTAGATGCGCACGCGCATTTTCTAGGATACGGTCAATCTTTATTTGCAGTAGACTTAATGTTTGCAAATTCATGGGAAGAAGTGTTAGATCGTGTGAAAGCATTTGTGGCAACGCATCCGGGAAATGGATGGATTCGTGGAAGAGGCTGGGATCAAAATAGATTTCCTGGTAAAGCTTTTCCTACCAATGCGGAATTGAATGCCTTATTTCCTGATCGTCCAGTGTTATTAGAACGCGTGGATGGTCATGCAAGTATTGCCAATGAAAAAGCCTTAGCCATTGCGGGTGTGCAAGCTGGTCAAACAATGGTTGGCGGAGACTTTGTAGTAGCAGGCGGAAAGCTGACGGGTTTATTAATAGATAATGCAGTAGGTGTGGTAGAAAGAAATGTGCCAGCGGCAACCAAAGAGGATTATAAAAATTGGTTGACATCAGCACAAAAAAATTGTTTCGCAACAGGATTAACCACCATTACAGATTGTGGATTAAGTCCAAACGATATTGACATGATTGATGCTTTGCAAAAAAGCAATGATCTAAAAATGCGTTTATATGTGATGTTAAGTGACAAACCAAGTTCATATACTTCCTCTTATTTTACCAATGGTGGTTATACAACAGATCGCTTAATGGTGAAAGGCGTAAAAGTATATGGTGATGGCGCGCTTGGTTCAAGAGGCGCCGCATTGTTGGCACATTATTCGGATCAACCAGGCTGGGGTGGATTTTTATTGAGTAGTCAAGCACATTTTGATTCAGTGGCTGCAAAATTAATCAACACAGATTTTCAAATGTGTACTCATGCGATTGGAGATAGCGCAAACAGAGTTGTTTTAAAAGTGTATGAAAAATATTTAAAAGGGAAGAACGATAAAAGATGGCGCATTGAACATGCGCAAATTTTAAATCCTAATGATTTCGATTATTTTGGAAAGTACAGTATCATTCCTTCTGTGCAACCCACCCATGCGACAAGTGATATGTATTGGGCTGGAGACAGATTAGGTGCTGAGCGATTGAAAGGTGGTTATGCATTTCAACAATTATTGAAACAAAATGGATGGTTACCATTGGGTACAGATTTCCCCGTTGAAGAAATCAATCCATTCAAAACATTTTTAGCAGCTGTTGCAAGACAAGATGCCAAAGGATTTCCTGAAGGTGGATTCCAAATGGAGAACGCCTTAACGCGCGAACAAACCATTCGTGGAATGACCATATGGGCCGCGAAAGTAAATCGTATGGAAAAGCAAGTAGGCTCTATAGAAGTAGGGAAGAAAGCAGACTTCATCTTACTCGATAAAGACTTAATGAAAGTTCCGACAGATAGTATTCTACAGATTAAAGTATTAAAGACATACTCTAACGGAGAAAGAGTACACTAAGATTTTATGTAAAAAAAAGTAGAATATATACTTATTCCTAGCTCTCTAAAAACGATCGCTGCGGAATAGTATATATTCTACTTTTAAAGTATTATTAAAATATACTTATTCCTTGTAGGCTCTGAAAACTAAAAAGTGGTAGAAAATATACCTATCCCTAGGCTCACTAAAAACGTTCGCTACGGAATAGTATATTTTATACCACTATTTTAATAGGTCCAAATTCTTTGCTCTACAATCCTACCATGTCTTTCGGAATCACCCATGCGTCAAATTCTTCTGGAGTAACGTATCCTAATTTCACAGCCATTTCTTTTAATGTAGTACCTTCTTTATGTGCTTTCTGTGCAATCTCAGCAGACTTATAATAACCGATCTTAGTATTGAGTGCGGTTACTAACATCAAACTATTGTTCACATGCTTATTAATATTGGCTTCAATTGGTTCGATGCCGATAGCGCATTTATCATTGAAACTTACGCAGCCATCTCCAATCAATCTAGCACTATGTAAGAAATTGTAAATCATCACTGGCTTAAATACATTCAATTCAAAATGACCCATCGATCCGCCCACATTGATGGCTACATCGTTGCCCATTACTTGCGCCGCGATCATCGTCAAGGCTTCTGACTGCGTAGGATTTACTTTGCCTGGCATGATAGAAGAACCTGGTTCGTTGTCTGGAATAAATATTTCACCAATACCAGAGCGAGGTCCAGAGGACAACATTCGCACATCGTTGGCGATTTTCATTAAGCTTACAGCAACTGTTTTTAATGCACCATGTGCTTCTACAATCGCATCGTGTGCAGCTAGTGCTTCAAATTTATTTTCGGCAGTCACAAATGGTAATCCTGTAAGATGGGCAATATGCTTCGCTACATTTTCTGAATAACCTTTAGGTGTATTGATACCTGTTCCAACAGCAGTTCCACCAAGGGCCAATTCACTTAAATGTTCTAATGTATTGTGAATGGCTTTTAACCCATGTTTTAACTGGCTTGCATAACCACTTATTTCTTGTCCTAATGTCAATGGGGTAGCATCCATAAAATGGGTACGACCAATTTTAACAATCTGCATGTAAGCTGCACTCTTTGCATCCAAAGTATTTTTTAAAGTGGTGATCCCTGGGAGGGTCACTTCTTTTAAAATTTGGAAGGCTGCAATATGCATAGCAGTTGGGAAAGTATCATTAGAAGACTGTGATTTATTCACGTCGTCATTTGGATGTAAAAACTTTTCTTTGTCATTTAAATTACCACCTTGAATCACATGGCCACGATAAGCAATCACTTCATTCACATTCATATTACTTTGTGTACCACTGCCTGTTTGCCAAACCACTAATGGAAATTGGTCGTCTAATTTTCCTGCAAGAATTTCATCGCATACCTGACCAATTAAATCACATTTTTCTTTTGGTAAAATACCTGCATCAAAATTGGTTAAGGCAGCTGCTTTTTTTAAATAAGCAAATGCTTTAATAATTTCTTTAGGCATCCTGTTGATGTCTTGTGCAATTTTAAAATTCTCGATACTTCTTTGCGTCTGAGCACCCCAATAAACATGAGCTGGTACATTGACTTCACCCATGGTGTCTTTCTCAATTCTATATTCCATACTTGCAGATTTAATACCGCAAAGGTATGACAGCAATTATAAAATTGGGTCAGTTAAGACTATTAAATTCAGGTAAAAAATGGATTAATGCCCTGTAAAATGCGGTTTTCTTTTTTCAATAAAGGCTTGGATGCCTTCCTTGCAATCTGCAGTGATAAAGCAATCGCCAAATAAATTGGCTTCCACTTCATATCCATTCACAGACTCATCCCAGGCAGCATTGACAGCTTTAATAGAGTTAGCGATGGCTAATGGTGCTTTGGCATGTGCAGCAGCAAGTAAGGAGAATGCCTTGTCTAGTAATTCGGCTTGAGGCACTATATAATTCACTAAGCCATATTGTAATGCCTGTTCGGCTTTAATATTGTTACCTGTAATCACCAACTCCATGGCCCTAGCTTTACCTAATTTTTGAGTCAATCTTTGAGATCCGCCGTAGCCTACCATAATACCTAAGTTCACTTCGGGCTGACCAAAAACAGCATTGTCTGATGCAATGATAAAATGACAACACATTGCTAACTCGCATCCACCTCCTAATGCAAATCCATTCACACAAGCAATGACTGGCTTAGGCGAATTTTCGATTTTAAAAAACACATCCTGTCCTCTTTTAGCCAAGGCTGTTGCTTCGGCCTTTGACAATGCTTCAAATTCTTTGATGTCTGCACCAGCTACAAAACTCTTTAGTCCTGCACCTGTAATCACCACTGATTTAATTTCTGGAAATTTATACACTCTATCAAATACAGCGTCTAAGTCTTGCATGACTTGTTGATTCAATGCATTTAATTTCTCTGGTCGATTGATGGTAATGATCAAAGTATGATCTTCCATTTTAGTAAACAAAGTTTGAAAAGACATAGACGTTAATTTATTGTATAATAAAAATAAAAAGTAAAATAGTCGGTTATGATTTTCTGTTTTCAGCAACCCATTTTTTAATATAGGCTGCTATATCCGTCGTGTTGGTTCCTGGTGCAAATAAATGACCGATACCCATATCTTGTAATACTTTATTGTCTTCTTCAGGAATGATACCGCCACCTGTAAGTAGTACGTCTTTCAATCCTTTCTCTACCATCAATTGGTATACTTTAGGAAACACAGTCATATGGGCGCCAGATAAAATACTAATACCAATCGCATCTACATCTTCCTGTAAAGCAGCTTGAACTACCATTTCGGGGCTCTGTCTTAGGCCAGTATAAATCACTTCCATGCCTGCATCTCTTAGTGCAGTCGCAATCACTTTTGCGCCACGATCATGACCATCCAAGCCAACTTTAGCGACTAAAACTCTTATGGGTCTTTCTGTTTGCATCTACTACAATTTACATTAATTTTTTGACAACAAATCCAAACAGTATTGGATACGTTTTGCTGCATCTTGGGTTTCAATATTGGCCACGATATCAAAAACGCCTGGGCCAAATTTACCGCCAACTAGCATGATCCTGAATGGCAACATTAAATCACCTGGTTTAAGTCCCTGTTCGGTCGCCAATGTTTTAAAATGCGTTTCCAATAAAGTTGCGTCATTGGTTACTACCTGATTCCTATATGCATCCATCACCGATGTAAAAAATATTACTTTTGCTGGGTCCCATTTTGGCAGGATGGATGCCGTATCTATTTCGGTTGGTGCAGCAAAGAAAAAGGATGATTGAGGAATGAAGTCTGATAATAATTGACAACGTTCTTTCACGAGTCCTATCACTTTTACCAAATAACTTGGTTCATGGATTTCAATTTTTGCAGCTTCAAAATAAGGCGCTACTAAATTTGCTAAATAGGCATTGTCAGATTGTTTGAGCCACTCTTGGTTAAACCATTTCGCTTTTTCGTAATCAAACTTCGCACCCCCTTTGTGCACTCTATCTAAACTAAATTTTTCAATCAAACTGTCTAATGAAAATAGTTCATGATCCGTTCCGTCATTCCATCCCAACATGGCTAATAAGTTCACAAATGCTGCTGGTAAGAATCCTCTTTCTTTAAATCCAATCGTGGTTTCTTTGGTATTTGAATCTTTCCAATCCATTGCGAACACCGGAAAACCTAATCGGTCCCCATCACGCTTACTTAATTTACCATTGCCATCTGGTTTTAAAATCAAGGGTAGATGTGCCCATTGAGGCATCTTATCTAGGCCAAATAAATTTTTCCAAACTAAAATATGAACAGGCGCACTAGGCAACCATTCTTCACCTCTAAAGGCATGGGTAATTTTCATTAAAAAATCATCCACCACCACCGCTAAATGATAAGTGGGCATTTCGTCCGCTTTCAACAATACTTTATCATCCACCATGCTGGTATCAAATTTCACTTCGCCACGAATCAAGTCTTCAAAAACCAATTCCTCTGAATCTGGCATATTAATGCGCACTACATGAGGGATATTTTCATTGAGTAAACGCGTCACTTCTGCCGCAGGCAAACTCAAAGAATTTTTCATGCCCATTCTTGTGGCACGATTGTATTGAAAATTTGGAATCTCTTTTCTTTTAACATCTAATTCCTCAGCTGTATCAAATGCATAATAGGCATTGCCTTGTTCAATCAATTGATTGGCATATTGTTTATACATTGGTTTGCGCTCATTTTGTCTATAAGGACCATAAGCGCCACCATGAATAGGACTTTCGTCTGGTGTCATTCCACACCAAGCAAGGGTATCTAAAATATATTGTTCAGCACCTGGAACAAAACGAGACTGATCGGTATCTTCAATTCTTAATATAAATTGACCCTTATATTTTTTTGCAAATAAATAATTGAATAAAACAGTACGTACGCCACCTAAGTGTAAACCACCGGTGGGAGAGGGTGCAAACCTTACTCTTACCATTTGATCAGCCGAATTTTCCATGTGCACTTTATTTTTACAAAGATAAGTTGCAAACGGGCAAAAGAACCATTTATCTTTGGGTATGTATTTCATTAAAACACCCTTTTGGCTGCGGCTTATTTATAGGTCTTGTATTTGGCGAAAGCCCAATCAAGATAGGGTGCTTTATTTAAGTTTTGACGATGGCCCTCATCCCGAAGCCACGCCATTTGTTTTAGAACAATTGTCAAATTTTGATGCTAAAGCAAGTTTTTTTTGCATTGGTAAAAACGTGCAATTATATCCCGAAATTTATGATGCAATACTTGCAGCAGGCCATGTGGTTGGGAATCATACACAAAACCATATGAATGGTTGGAAAAATAATACCGAAAATTATATCGCCGATATTCAAGAAGCAACAAAGGTTATAAATTCCAATTTATTTAGACCACCTTATGGTAGGATTTCTTTTTCGCAAATAAAAGCCTTGCGTTTGCATCCTACTTTGCCGCAGCAAATTATGATGTGGGATGTGTTGAGTGGAGATTTTGACACCAACATTACGGGTGAACAATGCGCAAACAATGTGATTCAAAATGCAGGACCGGGATCCATTGTTGTTTTTCATGATAGTGCAAAAGCGATGGATCGATTGCGTATTGCATTGCCTAAAGTTTTGGCACATTTTTCCAAACTAGGGTATCAATTTAAAGCTTTATAATTGCCACAAAACGCTTTTTAACAAAAAAAGCCAGGGTAGAAACCCCGGCTGTATAATCCGTACCCTATAAAAAACAAAGTTCACATCCAATAAAGGGATGGGTTAGTAATTTCATTCATAAACGCATAAATAATGTCTTTTAGTATGTGGTTCATTAAAAAAGTCCTTTTTTTGTGCTTTAAACCAGTTGATTATGCATTTTATTGATACACACGCACATGTTTATGCCGAGGAATTAACTTCAGATTTAAATGTAGTTATAAAAAACGCTATTTCAGTTGGTGTCGATAAAATTCTAATGCCCGCAATTGACAGCACCACATTGGATGCGATGTTGAAAGTGGAAGCACAATTTCCAGCACATTGTATTGCCATGATGGGCTTGCATCCATGTTATGTAAAGGAAAATTATAAAGAAGAATTAAAATTAGTGGAAGATTGGATTGGAAAAAGAAAATTCATTGCCATTGGAGAAATTGGTTTTGATTTTTATTGGGATAAAACTTTTGTAAAAGAACAACAATTTGTTTTTGAAATACAAATGCAGTGGGCATTAGATTTGCAATTGCCAATTGCGATTCATACAAGAAATGCCATGGGGGAAACAATAGAAGCGGTAAAGCCTTTTGCAAAAAAAGGATTGCGCGGCGTCTTTCATTGTTTTAGCGGTAGCAAGGAATCTGCAGATCAAATCATTGGCATGGGATTTCATTTAGGCTTAGGAGGTGTATTGACTTACAAGAACGCTGGAGTAGCTGAAGCAGTAAAAGAGATCCCTATGGAATACTTAGTACTAGAAACAGATGCTCCTTATTTGGCACCTGTGCCTTATAGAGGTAAAACCAATCAACCTGCTTATATGTTAGAAGTGGCCAAGAAATTAGCAGAAATAAAGTCCATGCCATTGCATGAAATTGCAGCTATTACAACAAGCAATGCGGAAAAGCTATTTGGATTGAGTAATCTCTAAAAAACCAATTATTTATTTTACATTTGCAATCCTTAAAGAGAGGTGTCCGAGTGGTTTAAGGAGCACGCTTGGAAAGCGTGTATGCGGCAACGTATCGGGGGTTCGAATCCCTTCCTCTCTGCAAATCCTATCACGAAAGTGATAGGCTTTTTTGTTTCGAAGCGGTGTCGAAAGCTCGCTTTCGTAAACCGATGAGAAGCAAAAAAGCCAAATAAACGCATAGCGTTTATTTGAAAGGCTTTGGTAAAAGAGAATATGTGGATGACGGCGAAGTGCAACGGAGCCGGCTATCCCAAAGGCTTTGGTAAAAGAGAATATGTGGATGACGGCGAAGTGCGACGGAGCCGTCTATCCCAAAGGCTTTGGTAAAAGATAAATTTAAATCTCCTTCATTTTTTCATCCATCCTTTCATTGTATTCCAATGGCTCATTTTCCCAGTTCTTATTATAAGAAACAAACCAGCCTAACCAAATAGAACGAGATAGGCGCATTAAAATAGGTTGTAAAAGGATCAATAAAAAAATAGTAGTGCCTAACCAATAAAACATTCTGTTGTCCTCTAATTCCCAAGTCATCCCAATTAATACTTTCCATGCAACAAACATGGAAACAAAATAGGCAACTGTTAGTGCATAACTTACATAACCTGTACCATAATAAAATCCTACTTCAATTTCTGTTTGCTGTCCACAAACAGGACAGTGGTCATGCATTTTTAAGATATTGGATAGATCGTAGGGATTGGTCGTTGTGAATAGAGCGCCTTCTCTACATCTAGGACATTTATTCGTCAAAGTGCTGTATAGGTGGCTTTTTTTCATGCCACGAAGGTACCGAAAATTAAGGAGCAATCAATTGCTCCATCTGAATACCTCTAGAACCCTTTATGAGTAGGGTATGGCCGCTAAATTGTTTTGATTCAAACCATACTTTAGCATCTTGTACTGTATCAAAATAATGATAAGGGTGATTACAGTTTTTAAATTCTGATCCAACTAATAATACATCGCTCCAAATATGTTGCTTCAATTGATCAATCAGCATTTGATGTTCCATTAAAGTATCAGCACCCATTTCTCTCATACCACCTAAGCAAACTACTTTATTGGCTTTATTTAATTTTGCAAAATTCTCTACCGCTAATTTCATACTTGAAGGATTTGCATTATAAGCATCTAAAATCACTTCGTTATTTTCCCACTGCACCAATTGAGAACGACTATTGGTTGGGATATAATTTTCAATTGCAGCTTTAATTTTTTCATTAGGCACTTTAAAGTATTGACCAATTGTGATTGCTGCTAGTACATTGGGTAAATTATAATTACCTACTAAATTTGTAGTTATAGTATCTAAGGCAATGCCCTTGTTTATTTTGACTGTCAACATGCCATCCGCATCCATTGCTTCGCCTTGAATTTGTCCACTCTGTTGTCCATATCCAATCAAATGAGGAATGCCTTGAGACATCGTTTGTAAATAGTCATAATCCTCCATCATAAATGCTGTGCCATTGTGCGCGCGTAAAAAATCATACAATTCACCTTTGCCTTTTTTGACGCCTTCTTCAGAACCAAATCCTTCCAAATGCGCTTTACCACAATTGGTAATCATGCCATGCGTTGGTAAAGTATAAGCGCAATAACTTTCAATTTCTTTCTGGTGATTGGCACCCATTTCGATGACAGCCATGTCAGCATTTTTTGGAATACTAAGCAGGGTCAATGGCACACCTATATGGTTGTTTAAATTTCCTTGAGTTGTAAAAGTGTTGAAATGACTTGCTAAAACAGTGTATACCAATTCTTTTGTAGTCGTCTTTCCATTGCTGCCAGTGATGGCGATAAAAGGTATGTCAAATTGTTGACGATGGTATTTTGCTAATTGTTGTAGGGTCGCTAAAACATCTTCAAAAAAAATAATACGTCCATGGAATTTGTCACTGTCTGCAATCGATTCATCCACAATCGCATAAGCTGCGCCTGCTTCTAATGCAGCAAGGGCAAAATGATTGCCATTGAAACTGGGGCCTTTTAATGCAAAATATATATCTCCTGCTTTAAGTTTTCTTGTGTCTGTTACAACAGATGGATGTGCAGTGTAAATGGAATATAACGCTTCGATTGATCCAAGCTTCATAGCAATTAATTTAGCTTTTTGCCATCAATAAACAAGTTGCTGTAGCAACTAGTCCTTCTTCTCTACCTGTAAAGCCCATGGTTTCAGTAGTGGTTGCTTTGATAGAAATATCTTTATTGCCAATATGTAAAATGGAAGCGATGCATTCCTGCATAGCCATTACATAAGGTTTAATTTTTGGTGCTTCTAAACAAAGTGTTGCATCTATATTGACAATTTGGTAGCCTTCTGCAGTAATTAAATTGTAAGTTCTTTGTAATAAAATTTTACTATCAATATTCTTAAATGCATTGTCGGTATCTGGGAAATGTGTGCCAATATCGCCTAAACTTAATGCTCCTAAAAGCGCATCGCAAATAGCGTGTAATAAAACATCTGCATCACTATGGCCTAAAGCACCTTTGTGGTGGGGAATAAGAATCCCTCCAATCCATAAATCTCTACCAGTTACCAATTGATGAAAATCTATGCCTGAACCTATGCGTAGTTTCATTAAAAGATATTTTTAAATTTCTGCCATAAATTACTCTTAGGCTGATCTTCTTTGGTATCTGGTGTATCCATTCCAAAAGCCGAAACAGCACATCTAAAACCAATGGTGCTGCTAGAGCTACCTTGATCTAAATACCTTCTTGTTCCGGGATTTAACCAATATGGACGATCTTTCCAACTTCCTCCTTTATAGACTCTTGATTTATTAGAGATCAATGTATTGGTGCCTGTTTCATAACTTGAAGCATTGGCATCGTCACCATCCAAAATATTATTGCCTCTATATGGATTAAAATCATCCATATCAATACTACTCATTGGCCTATAAATATCTGCCACCCATTCGTTAACATTACCACTTAAATTATACAAGCCTAAAGGGTTTTGTAGAAAACTATTAATCTTACTTGGGAAACCAGCACCATCATTTGTATATCCTACCATACCCATATAATCACCACTTCCATTTTTGAAATTAGCCATGAACATGCCACGATTTTTATTTTCCTTTTTACTAGTTTTTCCAGTTGGATTGCTTCTTAATCCGTCATTTCCATTAGAGCTCCAAGGATATGGAGAGTCAGATGAGATGATACTCGCATTAGGTGTACCTGAATTAGATCCCGCTTTTGGATTATTAAAATTGGAGATATAGTTCTTACCACTTGATACTTTTGCAGCATATTCCCATTCTGCTTCAGTAGGTAGTCTAAAGTCAGGGATTAAAACGTAATCCCCTAAGTTTTTGGTTCTTACTCTTGTTCTTGATGGAGTTGCGGCGCTTTTTTTATTCGTATCAACAATACTATTATTGGTCTCCAATTTTCCTATGTAAGGTTTTTTTGGATCAATTAAGCCATATTTGATTAATGTCTTCTCATTTGCTCTGTCTGTTCTCCATCTGCAATAAGCGTTGGCTTGCTCCCAACTTACACCTACTAATGGATAATCATTGAATGCCCTATTTCTGAAATAACCTTCCACCATTGGTTCATTGTAAGAAAGATCAGTCCTCCAAACTAAAGTGTCTGGAAGTGCTGCTTTCACCATTGAATCTTTCTTCATTGGAATAAAAACACTTTCAAGCCATTTGATATAGGTTCTATATTGTCTGTTGCTCACTTCGTATTGGTCGATTCTAAAAGAACTCACAGTTACTCTGCGCAAATTATTATTCCAATCGCCCATGATGTTTTCCTGGTTCATACCCATGGCAAATGTGCCACCTCTAATCAAAATGGTGCTATCATAAGGGTCATCTTTGGATGCAAATGCAACTTTATTGCTTTGTTTACTATCGAATTGAGCGATCATTTTTGGGCCTAAAAAAAGTACCGCAAATAATAATAATATGCTATTGATAAAATTCATCTGTTTTATTTAATCAGTGCTGTTAAAAATCTTATGCGAATATACTTGCTTTTTTACTCATTTATACAAAAGCAAGTAGATTCTTGTGTTAGTAAAACCCTAATTTTAGGGCATGAAACTTCCCGTTTTAACATTTTTTTTATTTGGATGCTGTATTTCACTTTCGGGATGGGGGCAGGTAGGCATGCTGTCTAAAGGAAATTGGGTTAAAATAGCCGTTCCAAACGAAGGGGTTTATCAGCTCACTGGGGCACAATTTAAAACCATGGGTTTTACAGGTAAAGTGAATGCCAATCATGTCCAATTGTATGGCATGGATTTATCTATCTTAAGTGAAAAAGTGCCCAACGGCTTACCCGATAGTTTAACAGAAATGGCCATTGAAATGCAAGATGGGGGAGATGGGATTTTAGATGACCAAGATCAATTTTTGTTTTATGCACAAGGGCATTATCAATGGGTCAACTCCAATTTAAATGAAGCCCCTATTCGTCAAAAAATCACAAGCAATGATTCCTTGTATTTTTTTATTCGTATTGGAACAATAGGAAAAAGAATAAATAATTTTAATAAAACGGGGGCTGCAACAAAATTAGTACAAACTTATCCTGCCAAATGGAGGATCGAAAAAGATACAATTAACATTTTAAGTAGTGGTAAAATTTGGCTTGGGGATCCTATGGGCATTGGGACAGGTAAAAAAACATCAATATCATTCCCGCTCAATATGGAGGGTTTGCAATTCATCACCCCAATTGTTTTTCAAAGTCAATTGGCGGCATCCACTTATCAAACAGATGCCAAATTTACAATCAAGTTGAATGATCAGTTGATGACTAGTTCATCTCTGAGCTCGGTTTCTGGAAATTTGTTTGACGATGCTTATAAAATTCGTTTTGATAGCAGTACAATATGGTTAGATAAAAACACCCTACTAAAAGCAGGACAAAGTTTAACCGCCATGAACCTGCAAGTTGATTTTACAGCACCCGCAACTTCAACAGGTTGGATTGATTATATGGTATTACATGGGCAAAGAACAATTGGATATTGGGGCAATACAGGCTTTGGCTTTGACTATCAAACGAGTCAACCTAAAGCGCAATTGATTGAATTTGAAATTCAAAATGCTACCCCTCAAACAAGGGTTTGGGATCTAAGTCAGTATTACCAACCCATTTTATTGAATCCTCAATTGGGTCAAAATGCCATTGCTACATTTAAAGCCGCTGATAGCATCCGTAAATATTTTTATGTCTTTGAAGCAAATAAAATCAGTGCAGCACAGTTTTCAAGTTCCATAAGTAATGATAGTAGTTTTACGACTAGCCCATTAGATTACATCATCATTACGGCTCCTGATTATTATCCAGCAGCAAAGACACTTAAAGTATTTCATGAAAAGCAAAATGGATATAAGGTAGGGCTTTTTAGTGCTACCCAAGTATACAATGAAATGGCTGGTGGACAATCTTCGCCAATTGCCATCCGAAATTTTTTAAAGTACTTTATAGAACAATCCAAATTAAAAAATCAATCTAGCCCTGCATATGTTTTATTAATGGGCATGGGCAATTTCAATACCCAAAAAATCCAACTGAGTAAAGAATTACCAGTTTATACAAGTGAAGTGTCTAATGCTATTTTATCTTCTTATAGTTCGGATGATTTTTATGCAATACAAAAATCGGGTGCACAAATTCAGTTTGCTCAAACGATTGATTCTATTGGTTTGGCAATTGGCAGGATACCTGCAAGAACCATTGCCGAAGCGAATAAAATGGTAGAGAAATTAATTCAATACCAATCTAATAAAAAAATGGGGCTCTGGCAAAATCAATTGACTTGGGTTGCGGATGATGCGGACTATAATTTACATCTTCAGGATGCAGAGGAAATCATTGGTAATTTAAAAAATAAAACAGCTAATTGGAATCATAGAAAATTATATTTGGATTTATTTAAGGCGAACCAAACGCTTACTGGCAATACTTATCCAGACGTCAACAAAGCCATTCAAGAATCCATACAAGCTGGCACCCTAATGTTAAATTATACTGGACATGGAAATTATTTGCGCTTAACAGAGGAGGCTGTAATCTCTAAATCAGAAATACAGTCTTGGAATAATGCTGGTAAATTGCCCATCATGGTCACAGCATCATGTGATTTTGCGCCATATGATCAACCGGCAACTGCTCCAATAGGCTTTGATGCTTTAATGCAAAATGAAAAAGGAATCATTGCTTTGGTTGCAGCCAATAGGCTTGTATTTGCATACAG
This sequence comes from Chitinophaga pinensis, assembly GCA_945865295.1. Taxonomy (GTDB): domain Bacteria; phylum Bacteroidota; class Bacteroidia; order Chitinophagales; family Chitinophagaceae; genus Sediminibacterium; species Sediminibacterium pinensis_A. Next base: position 16,765 of record CAMBDE010000030.1, read on the forward strand.
TAATAAGCAAATTAATGATGCATTCATGCAGGCTTTATTGGTGCCAAATTCAAAGGGTATTTACACGACCATTGGGCAAGCACTGCAAACAGCAAAAAATTCTAATTTTAAGAAAAATGGAGATCGATTAAATGCATTTAAGTTTGGATTAATGGGTGACCCTGCCATGCGTATAGCCCAACCAAAATACCAAATTAATTGTACCAATTTGAATCAGTTACCATGGTCGGACACTTTAAATTTAAAAGCAGGAGAGAAGTATACGATTAAAGGAAATTTGTCAGTAAAAAATCAAACTATTCAAAATTTCAATGGCTTTATTGATATGGTTTTATGGGATGCACCAAGCACAAAAAAAACATTAGCCAATCAAACGAATAGTCAGGCAGTTCCAATTGAAACACAAGAGCAGGCCTTATTTAAAGGAAAGGCGACGGTGCAAAATGGACAATTTGAAATCAGTTTTATCCTACCTGGTACACTGCCTCCTTCCAATTCAGCAGCACTTAAATTGCAACTCTACGCCTACAATGATACGGCGGATGCAAGCATGCAATTTCAATCTATTTTTATACAAGGGACTACCGCACAAAATAGACTAGATACCACTGGTCCATCCATCTATAGCTACGTGAATACATCTAATTTCAAATCAGGAGATTGGGTAAGTGCACCTGCTACTTTATACGTCAAATTAAAGGACAGCTCAGGGATACAGTCTTCGGGAAATGAATTAGGACATGATTTAAAATTAATCATTGACGACACTTTAGTCAAAAATTATAACCTGAATACATTCTTTATTTACGACACGAATGCCTATCAGTCAGGAGCGATTGAATACCCACTTCCAGTGTTGGATGAGGGCAAGCATAGATTGATCATAAAGGGCTGGGATCTTTTAGGGAATGTGTCTAAAGACACCATTTGGATTGAAGTACCTGGTCAAGGAAACAGGAATCTTAGACATCTAAGTATTACCCCTAATCCTGTTCAAACCAATGCAAAGTTTAGTTTTGAGGTCAACAATAGCATAGACCCAATTTTGGTGCAGTTGGATGTATTTGACGCGAGTGGTATTAGACATTTTTCTAAAAGTCAGAAAATACAACCTAGGGGCAATAAAATTATCTTGGATTGGAATGGACGATCTACAAATGGGGGGCTACTCATACCTGGGAAGTATTATTATAGAATTATCGTCTCCCAAAACGGGTTGGAAGAACAATTGATAAATAGCCTATTAAAATTTTAAATATTGATTTCTAAGGTTATCTTTACTTATAAAGATTATTCAAGCATTTAAGTATGATTAAAATTCCTTCAATCAAAACATCCTTAATTGTAGTTTTATTTTTTGTAGTTAGTTCACTAACAGCACAAACCAAGCTTAAATTACAAAGTACCGCAGTACCATTTATGATGATCTCTCCAGATGCAAGATCTGGAGGAATGGGTAATTTGTCTATAGCCATGTCACCAGAAGCCAATGATCTTTTCGGGAACACTGCCAAGATCCCATATCTTAATAATGACCAAGGTTTTTTGATCAATTATACGCCATGGTTAAAAGATTTAGGATTGAGTGATGTGTATTTGGCAAGTGCAGGTTATTTTAAAAAATTAAATAGTTATAGCGGCATCAATAGTTCTTTGCGCTTTTTTAGTTTAGGTAATATTGATTTCACAGACGAATCTGGAACCTCCACTTATCCATCTCAAAGACCTTCAGAATTCAGTTTTGACTTTGGTTACAATCTTTTATTAACAGATGCGCTGAGTATGGGGGTGACTTTAAGGTATATCAATTCTAGGTTAGTGTCTGGACCTTTCAATAATACAATATTCAAAGCTGGTAATACTTTTGCGGGAGACATTAGTTTATTCTACAAACAAAACGAAGACTTAGAAGGGTTCCATGCAGGTTTGGTTTTATCCAACTTAGGAGGTAAAGTGAGTTATACAAATGAAACAAAAAATAAATTTCTTATTCCAGCAAATATTGGTTTAGGATTAGCCTATTTAAATAAGTTTGACCAAGACAATTCTATAGAATTTGGTTTAGATGTAAATCGATTAATGGTACCAGTCATTCCAAATGGGGATGACCAAGAATTAGAAGATCAATATTATTCTCAATCAGTTGTAGCTAGTTGGTTTAACTCATTCTCAAATAAATATGGGATGCCTTTTTCAGAATCATTGAAAATATCATTAGGGGCTGAATACAATTATGCAGACCGATTTCATTTAAGGGCCGGCTATTTTTTAGACAATAATAAGAACCTAAGTAACATGCAATATTTTACAGTTGGTTCTAGCTTCCAATACCAACAGTCTAAATTCAATATTTCCTATTTGGTACCTACAGGGGGCGGTATCACTAGAAATCCATTGTCAAATACCTTGCGTTTTGGCTCCATATTTTACTTTTAAATTATTTGTTAACTAAAGCTAGCTAGCTTCAATTTACCTGTTTTTTTAACTACTTTTGTAGCACATGTCTACTATTATTCCCATTGTGAACCATAGTCACCATCCTTTGCCCGCATATGCAACGCAAGGATCCTCTGGCCTAGACCTTCGTGCTTTTGTCACTGCACCCGTTCAGTTGGCTCCCTTAGAGCGTGCATTGATTCCAACAGGCTTGCACATTGCTTTACCAAATAATTGGGAGGCACAAGTAAGACCAAGAAGTGGACTTGCGATTAAACAAGGGCTGACATGTTTAAATACACCAGGCACTATAGATGCAGATTATAGAGGAGAAATTAAAGTTATTTTGATCAACTTGTCCAATGAAATGCAAGTGATACAAGATGGGGATCGTATTGCGCAAATCGTATTTCAACAAGTCGAAAAAATGGAATGGCAATTAGTAGAAAATTTAGAGACAACCCAAAGAGGTGATGGTGGATTTGGGCATACAGGTAAAATATAAAATGTACACATGCGAATTGTAAAAAACAGCATTTATTTGATTTTGATACTTTTAAGTGTGGCATGTTCAAATGTGAAGAAGGTTCAAGTCATTCAAGATGCATTGACTCTGAAAGTTTTACCGGATGCTGCTGCATTGGCAGAAAAAGCAAGATTAGATTCTGTATTAATGATAGAAGGTATTGTGCACAATATTGCCCATACTAAAATTGCTTTCAAAACCATGAATGCGAAGTTGAAAATGGATTATGAAACAAGTAAGGATAAAGATAGTTATATCGCAAATTTAAGCATTCGGAAAGATAGCGGAATGTACATTACCATTAGAGGCGCAATGGGTGTGATTGGTTTAAAAGCATTTATCAATAAAGACAGTATTTTTCTGACTTTCCCACTATCTAAAAAAACAGAACGACATCCATTATCCTATTTACAAGAGGTGATAAAAATTCCATTAAATTACCAAACGATTCAAGACCTTATAGTTGGTAATCCAATTTTTATGGATAGCGTTGATATCATTTCTTATAAAGTCGTCAATGAAAGATTACAAGTAAGTTTAGTAGGAAAATTATTTAAAAATTTAATCATCCTTAGCGAGGACAATACTAAGTTGGTTCAGTTAAAGTTGGATGATGTGGATGCGGCAAAACATAGAACATGTGATATTAATTATAGTCAACACAGTTTGGTAAATAATGTACAGTTCCCGCTTTATAGAACTATTTCCATCAATGCACAAACTAAATTGGATATCGGTATGGAAATCAAGGAATTTTATTTTGATGAACCTTTAAAATACACTTTTTCTGTACCTAAAATAGGCAGACGTAAATAATAAAGTGAAAATAGAATCCTATGATTAAAAAATGCGCTATACTTATTTGCATAATTTTTGTTTGTTTTTTCAATCATTCAATTGCACAAAATGGTAATTCAAGAGATGAATTGCAAAGACAATCTCAGACATTACAAAAAGAATTAGATGCATTAAATAATCTATTAGAACAAACTAAGAAGAATAAAAAAAGCTCATTGGCGCAATTAGCATTGATCAGAAATAAAATCTCAAAAAGGGAAGCTTTAATCAATGGGATTTCGAAGCAGGTTAAAGTCTTAGATATGGCTATTCAGAATAATCAGCAAGATGTAAGGCGTTTGAACAACGAATTGGATACCCTAAAATATAGATATGCAAAAAGTATTGTTTTCGCTTACCAAAGCAGGAGCGGGTATGAATACCTTAATTTTCTGTTTTCTGCTGGAAGCTTTAATGACGCAGTCAAAAGAATTACCTATCTAAAGAGTTATCGTCAGAATAGAGAAGCACAAGCATTGTCAATTGGTCTATCTGAGCAAAACTTAAAATCTAAAATTACCATTCTTAGTGAAAATAAGCAGGATAGGATGAAAACCTTATCCGCTCAGACTGTTCAGTTAAAAGTATTGCAGGATGATAGAAAGGAACAGGATAAAGTGGTAAAACAATTAAAAAATAAGGAGCAAGAAATTACCACACAAGTAAGACAAAAAGAAGCACAAAGAAGAAAGATGCAAGCTGCTATAGCTGCGGTGATTAAAAGAGAAATGCAGGAAGCGGTAAAAAGAGAGAATGATCGTCTGGCTAAATTAAAAGCAGCCAATAATACTAATAATAAAACGACAGCTGCAACTGAGGAAAAGGCAAAAGGAAGCCCTAATGTAGGTAAAGTAGAAGGTGGTTTAAAAAGTACAACTAGTAATCGTCCTTATTCGGCGCTTGAAACGACAGAAGAGGGTAGAGAGACTTCTATTTCTTTTGAAAATAACAAAGGTGGGTTACCTTGGCCAGTAGCCACGGGGATTGTCAATATTCATTTTGGTGTTGAAAGTATTCCAGGTACAAAATTAGATCGTAAAAGTGATGGTATCGAAGTGGCGGTCCCTAAAGGAACCTCTGTTAAAAGTGTCGCCAATGGAACTGTTGTATATGTGGGGGATGTCAATGGAGACAAGACTGTTTTAATTAAACATGGTAAATATTTTACAGCATTTTCATGCCTCAGCAGTGCATCTGTAAGTAATGGACAAGAAGTTAGAGCAGGAACCGTCATTGGTAAGTCGGGCATCAATCTAGACGGGGAAGGGGCTGTTTTATTCTCCATTTGTAATGAAAAAGCAGTATATTATGATCCTGAAAATTGGTTAAAAGCTAGAAGGTAGTAGCCAATTGCAGGATTTTAAAATCGTCATCATGCCAAAATGCATTTTAGCCCTAGACCAAGGAACAACAAGTAGCCGTGCTATTTTATTTGACCAAGAAGGTCTAATCCTATCCACTGCACAAAAAGAGTTTACTCAAATTTTTCCAGCACCTGGTTGGGTAGAACATGATCCAATGGAAATTTGGAGTACGCAAATTGGCGTTGCTTCGGAAGTCATTTCAAAACATGGCATCGACAAGTTTGACATTGCAGCCATTGGCATCACCAATCAAAGAGAAACAACTGTTGTTTGGAATAAGTCAACAGGGATGCCAATTTACAATGCGATTGTTTGGCAAGATAGAAGGACGGCGGATTTTTGTGACCAATTAAAGTTAGAGGGCAAGCAAGAATTGATTCAAGAAAAAACAGGTTTAATTATTGATGCTTATTTTTCTGCTTCCAAAATAAAATGGATTTTAGATCATGTGGAAGGTGCAAGAGCAGAAGCCGAAAGAGGAGAACTTTGTTTTGGTACCATTGATAGTTGGTTGGTTTGGAAATTTACCAATGGTGCGCAACATATCACCGATGCAACCAATGCATCTAGGACGATGCTCTTTAATATTCATGATTTAAAATGGGATACGACCTTATTGAAATTATTTAATATTCCAATTTCCATTTTGCCTGAAGTAAAAAGTAGTAGTGAGGTATATGGCTACACAGATTTATTGGTAACCAATCAACAAATACCAATTGCTGGAATTGCTGGAGACCAACAAGCGGCATTGTTTGGACAAATTTGTATTCAACCTGGCATGGTTAAAAATACGTATGGTACAGGTTGTTTTATGTTAATGCATACTGGAGAAAAAGTAGTGACATCAAAAAATAATTTATTAACTACAATTGCATTACAACGTAACGGTAAAACTTTTTATGCATTGGAGGGCAGTGTCTTTATTGGAGGCGCAGTGGTGCAGTGGCTTAGAGACGGACTCAATATCATTCGTGATTCTGAACAAGTAGAAAGCTTGGCTGCACAAGTCGCTCACACCGATGGCGTATATATGGTCCCTGCATTTGCTGGCTTGGGTGCGCCTTATTGGAATCAGCACGCAAAAGGTACAATCACGGGTATCACAAGAGGTACCAATGCTGCGCATATTGCCCGAGCAGCATTAGAAAGTATTGCATATCAATCATACGACTTATTAAAGGCAATGGAATCGGATGCACAAATTCCAATTGCAGAATTAAGAGTGGATGGAGGTGCTACAAAAAATAATTTATTGATGCAGTTTCAATCTAATATTTTAAATACGAAAGTGGTTCGACCTACGATCATTGAAACCACTGCATTGGGTGCAGCTTATCTTGCTGGTTTGGCAGTAGGTTTTTGGAAAGACGAATCTGAACTTGCAGCAAAATGGAAAGTAGATCAAGTTTTCAGTCCTAACTTAGCGCAAGCAGATGTAGAAAAAGGCATCGAAGGGTGGAAAAAAGCAATTCAAATGACCAATATATAAATGACTAAATTATAATTTTATGACTCCATTTTTAGGCGAATTCTTAGGTACTTCCATTATGATGATCATTGGAAACGGTGTAGTGGCAAATGTTGTATTGCCAAAAACCAAAGGAAATAATGGCGGATTGATTTCCATTGTGCTGGGATGGACCATCGCTGTTTTTGTAGGAGTGTACATTTCTAATAGTGCGAGTGGGGCACACTTAAATCCAGCTGTTACAATTGCTTTTGCAAGTGCTGGCAAATTTAGTTGGGCCTTAGTGCCTTCTTATTTATTAGCACAATTATTAGGTAGTATGCTGGGGGCATTTGTGGTATGGATGGTCTATAAAGATCATTTTAATGCATGTGAACATGCAGGGGATCAATTGGCTTGTTTTTCAACAGGTCCATCCATCCGAAGATTACCACAAAATTTCATAGTTGAAACGGTTGCAAGCTTTATTTTCATATTAGGAATTTTTTATATTAAACCTGCTGGCGTCGAATTAGGTACTTTTTCGGCCCTTCCAGTTGCTCTTTTGGTGGCAGGAATTGGTTTTGGTATTGGAGGACCAACCGGTTGGGCCATCAATCCAGCTAGAGATTTAGGGCCTAGAATCATGCATTTTGTGCTTCCAATAAAGGGGAAAGGGCCAAGTGATTGGGCTTATGCTGTCATTCCCGTATTTGGGCCAATTGTAGGGGGAATTTTAGCTGCTATTATTTATGTACAATTTTTGCAATAAACTTGCAAATCACTACCTTTGCAGCCGAAATGGAGTCAATCCATTTTCGCCTCGTAAAAGGGGGTTGTAAAAACAAATAACTATATGGCAACAAGAGGTAAAATCAAACAAATTATTGGTGCGGTTGTAGACGTACATTTTTCAACAAAAAGTGTATTACCAGAAATATACAATGCCCTTGAAATCACACGTCCTAACGGTGAAAAATTAGTATTAGAAGTTCAACAACACTTAGGTGAAGATAGCGTTCGTGCAATTGCTATGGACGGTACTGAAGGCTTAGTGAGAGGAATGGAAGTGGTAGATACCGGTAAAGGAATTTTAATGCCAGTAGGTGAAGGCATCAATGGTCGCTTGTTCAATGTAACAGGGGATGCGATTGATGGTTTACCACAAGTAAATAAATCAAATGGTCGTCCTATTCACGCAAATCCTCCAAAGTTCGAAGACTTGAGTACTGCAACAGAAGTGTTGTTTACTGGTATTAAAGTAATCGACTTGATTGAGCCATACGCAAAGGGTGGAAAGATTGGATTGTTTGGTGGTGCGGGTGTAGGTAAAACAGTTTTGATTCAAGAATTGATTAATAATATCGCAAAAGGACACGGTGGATTATCAGTGTTTGCAGGTGTGGGAGAAAGAACACGTGAGGGAAATGATTTATTGCGTGAGATGATTGAAGCAGGTATCATGAAATATGGTGATGCATTTAAGCATAGCATGGAAGAAGGCGGATGGGATTTAAGTAAAGTGAATTTAGATGAATTAAAAGAATCAAAAGCAACATTTGTTTTTGGTCAAATGAATGAACCTCCTGGTGCACGTGCGCGTGTGGCTTTGAGTGGTTTGACAATTGCAGAATATTTCCGTGATGGAGATGGAACAGGAAAAGGAAAGGATATCTTATTCTTTGTGGATAATATCTTCCGTTTTACACAAGCAGGTTCAGAGGTATCGGCTTTATTAGGTCGTATGCCATCTGCGGTAGGATATCAACCAACTTTGGCAACAGAGATGGGACTCATGCAAGAGCGTATCACTTCAACTAAGAATGGTTCTATTACTTCAGTTCAAGCGGTCTATGTTCCTGCGGATGACTTAACAGATCCAGCTCCAGCAACTACTTTTGCCCACTTAGATGCAACAACAGTATTGTCTCGTAAAATTGCCGATTTAGGAATTTATCCTGCGGTGGATCCATTGGATTCTACTTCAAGAATTTTAACGAAAGCAATTGTTGGTGACGCACATTATGATACTGCACAGAAAGTTAAAATGATTTTACAACGTTATAAGGAATTACAAGATATCATTGCCATCTTAGGTATGGATGAATTAAGTGATGAAGATAAATTAGTGGTATCACGCGCACGTCGTGTTCAACGTTTCTTATCTCAACCTTTCCACGT
>CAMBDE010000031.1 GCA_945865295.1 Chitinophaga pinensis
AATGTATTAATGGCTGAACAATTTCACAAATCAATATTTGAGAAAGACTTTAAAGCTGTTGCAGAGATGATGTCAGATACAGCAACTTATAACGTTGAAGATGGATCAGTATTAAAAGGAAAGGCTGCAATCATGGAATTCGTGGAAAAGAGCTTAGGTGCTGTGACTATCACAAACTACCAAATTACTGCAATTTTCCCTGTAGTTGGAGAAAATGGTCACCAATGGGTAGATATTTGGGACGAGGCTGATGTAGTAATGCCTGATGGTAAAACACAAAAAGTACAATGGATGGACGCGTTTAGATTTGAAGGCGGAAAAGTTGTACACTTTGTAGGATTTAGCAAGGCTGTTAAATAAGCGTCTTTAGACCTTTTTTAAGTTTAGAAAAATACAGAAGAGGCCCCTAGCGATAGGGGCCTCTTTCATTTTGAGCCAATAGTATCTATATTATATGTATATATAAAATAAATTATATATATAATATGTCTTTATTTGAATAAACTAGCAAATGTTAGTAATATTGTACTTATAAATTATACTTATGGTCGATTTATCAAATCTAGGAATTCAGCATTCAAATGTGCATGTAAATTTATCAAGTGAGGCACTTATACAATTATCTCTTGAGACCGATAAGGGTTCGGCTTTGTCAGATACCGGTGCATTGATTGTGTATTCAGGTGAGAAAACTGGAAGGAGCCCAAAGGATAAAAGAATTGTTTTAGAGGAAAGCAGTAAAGACAATATTAATTGGGGCGATGTGAATCAACCTATTGACCCTGCATCCTTTAACCAAGCAAAACAGCAAGCGGTTACATTTTTTAATACCTGTGCAGATTTATTTATTGTGGACGGGTATGCTGTATGGGATAAAAAAAATACAATCAAAGTAAGAATTATTTGTACTAAAGCGTATCACGCTTTGTTCATGTATAATATGCTCATTAGACCAACGGAACAAGAGTTAGCTAATTTCGGTACACCAGATTATGTACTTTATAATGCAGGTGCAACCAGTGCGGATATGTCTATCAAAGGGATTACTTCTACTACCTCTATCCAATTGTCATTTGAGCAAAAAGAAATTTTAATTTTTGGATCAGAGTATGCAGGTGAGATGAAAAAAGCAATTTTTTCATTACTCAATTATTTGATGCCATTGAATCAAATGCTATCTATGCATTGTTCTGCGAATGAATCTGAGAGTGGGGCAGTGAGTTTATTTTTTGGGCTGAGCGGCACAGGAAAAACTACATTGTCAACAGACCCAAATAGAAAATTGATAGGAGACGATGAACATATTTGGAGTGAAAATGGTATTTCAAATATAGAAGGTGGATGTTATGCAAAAGCAATTGATTTAGAGCCACAGAAAGAACCTCAAATTTTTCAGGCAATCAAAAAAGGAACTATTTTAGAAAATGTGGTCTTTGATCCTGCAACAAAAAAAGTGGATTACGCTAATAAGTCTATTACAGAAAATACGAGGGCTGCCTATCCAATTGAATTTATCCCAAATGCAAAAATCCCATGTGTAGGTGGCCATCCTAATCATATCATATTTTTAACCTGCGATGCGTTTGGGGTATTGCCTCCAATTAGCAAATTAAATGCAGAGCAAGCGCAGTACCATTTTATAAGTGGGTATACTGCAAAAGTAGCAGGTACCGAAATGGGTGTAACAGAGCCAGTGGCTACCTTCTCTTCTTGTTTTGGTGCAGCTTTTATGGTATGGAAGTCGACTGTTTATGCAAAATTATTAGCAGAAAAAATGATGCAGCACAATACCAGTGTTTGGTTAATTAATACAGGATGGATTGGAGGTGGGTATGGCGTTGGAAAAAGAATTGAATTAAAGTATACAAGGGCAATAATCGATGCCATTCATGAAAATGTATTCGACAATGTAGCTTTTCATACAGAACCTTATTTTAATTTATCTATTCCTGAAACTTGTGTAAATGTGCCGAGTGCTATTTTAAATCCAATAGATGCTTGGTCCGAAAAAGAGGCCTATGTGCAACAAGCAAATAAATTAAAAACGCTTTTTGACAATAATATTTTAAAGTTTCAATAAGCTAGCTATCAAAATAATCAACCTACTAGTATTCATCAAACTATTCTATTTTATAATGGTCAAAAAGAAATGGTTGATGCATTACTAGTACATATTAATCTTTAGCTAATTATATGAATACATTTTTTGACTATCAAAATACACAAGTAGCAAACTTACCCTTGCATCTTAGAAAGTATATTGTAGATCAAGTCTATGAAAAATATACACCAGTAGATCATGCGGTATGGCGTTATGTAATGCGTCAGAATTATAGTTTTTTAAAAAATGTGGCTTACTATCCATATATACCGGGTCTAAAAAAAGCAGGATTGACCATTGAGAAAATTCCAAGTTTACAAGAAATCAATGATGCGCTGACGCTTATTGAATGGGGTGCAGTCACAGTAGATGGATTTATTCCACCTGCTGCATTCATGGAATTTCAAGCATACAGGGTTTTAGTGATTGCTGCAGATATAAGACAACTTGAACATATTGAATATACCTCCGCACCAGATATCATTCACGAATCTGCAGGACATGCGCCAATTATTAGTGATAGCAAATACAACCAATATTTAAGTTATTTGGGCTCCATTGGAACCAAAGCATTATTTTCTTCTAAGGATTATGCATTATATGAATCTATCAGATCACTTTCTATTTTAAAGGAAATGCCCAATGTAGATCAAAAGGAGTTAGCCGAAGCAGAAGCTTTGGTACTGTATAATCAACAAAATTTAGGAGCACCCTCCGAGATGGCTTTATTAAGTAGACTTCAATGGTGGACTGTGGAATATGGTTTAATTGGGTCTCTTGATCAACCCAAGATTTATGGTGCAGGTTTACTTTCTTCTATTGGCGAAAGCGCATCCTGCATGGATCCTAAGGTTAAAAAAATTGAATACACCATTGATGCATTAAAAGTTGGATACGATATTACAAAAGAGCAACCGCAACTTTTTGTTACACCAACATTTCAAAATTTAATTGATGTACTTGAAGCATTTGAGTCTACGATGGCTTACAGAGTTGGTGGACTTGAAAGTGTATCAAAAGCAATAGAATGTAAAAATATTTGTACAGCTGTATTTAGCTCAGGATTGCAATTGTCTGGGGTGTTTAGTAAAGTGCAAGCAGATACCAATCATGCAATAAAATATATCAATACAGAGGGCCCAAGTTCACTTGCTTTTAAGGATCAACTTTTAGAAGGCCATGATGTCAACTACCATGCGCATGGATTTGGATCACCTGTTGGTAAGTTAAAGGACGCCACTAAGTCATTAGAAGACTACAGTACAGCAGATCTTATATCGGCGGGGATGATTGTAGACAAATCGATTGCATTGTCATTTGAGAATGGCATTCTAGTAGAAGGAAAATTAGTAGGTCAGACTTATATGGAAGAAAAATTGGTCTTACTCAGTTTTGCAGATTGTAAGGTGACGGACACAGAGGGCAATGTATTTTTTGAACCAGCATGGGGTATGTTTGATATGGCTATTGGTACTTCCATTGTTTCTGTATTTAACGGATCGGCAGATAAAAAAATATTCGAAGACCAATTGCATATTTCCGAACAACCGACCCACCAACAAAACTATACTGCTAAGGACTTACAATATCAATCTTTATTTAAACAAATAAGGGCCTATAGAGAGCAAGGTAAATCAGACGATACCTTGAATGAAATTTGGCAGCAAATTAAAAATGATTTTGAAACAGATTGGCTTGGTGCGATGGAGTTATTAGAATTAGCAGATACGATGCCAACACAACAAGCGTTGGCCAACGAATTAAGAACTTATTTGAATTCACAGTCTACTACTTATCCAACCTTTTCAAAATTAATCAAGGATGGATTAAAAATAATTGATGCTAAACTAAAGTTTGAATAATTGCCCAAGCAAGCTCAGTCTCGTTATTGGAGAGGGCGGCTTTGATTTGTTGAATTTTTTCTGAAGACAATTTCAATTCATTTGAAGCATTCAATACAGGCACCATATTGGTATTTGCTAATTGCGCTTTTTCATTAGGGGTAAATGAATCACTTTCTTTTATTGCATTAGGTAACTGATCAAATCCAATCCCTAATTTTGTATTTGGCTTTTCTACTTTAAACAAATTCGCTTCTGTAATTCTTGCATACCAGTCTCCTCCAAGACGAGCCACTAAATCTAATTTAGCTTGATCAATATGATTGCTTGCATCAAGGATAGATTCATGCAAATGTATTTTTTTAATTTCTGCTAATACTAAATTACCTGCACCTGCTTGCGCTCCAAGTGCAATCACTTCCTGCACTATGCATTCAAGTTGGATGGGTGATTCGGCAACCCTTGGTGGTCTTACCAATTCAGATGCCAATTCAGTAAATCCTGCTTTTGTAAATTCACTGGTTCCTTTAGGATAATCACAACTAGACAAAGACACTTGTTGCACCATATTGTAGTTCACAATATTGATTACACATTCAGGTACTTCCTTAATATTCTCAAGTGTATGCTTAGTAGTATTATCTCTTACTCTACGGGATGGAGAGAAAATACAAATAGGCGGGTTCATGCTAAACAAATTGAAAAAACTAAAAGGACTTAAGTTCACATTCCCCTCTAAGTCAATAGTGGATGCAAAGCAGATGGGTCTTGGTGCAATGGCATATTGCAAATACTGTTGTATTTCTTGTGTACTTAGTTGGTCTGTATTTAATGTTAGCATGTAAATATATTTAATCCAATTATTTTTTTAGTGCCAAGATAGACCAATCAGTTGCTTCCGCCTTGATGGTATTTTCTAAAGTACCCAATCCGTCGATGGTCATTTTTACAGTATCATTTGCTTGTAACCATTGTGGTTGATAATTTGGATCATGCAATTTGCCTGTTCCATTTAATTCCAAGAAACAGCCAGTACCAACGGTTCCAGACCCAATGACATCACCAGGGAAAATAGTAACACCGTAAGAACATCTTTCAATGATCTCTGCAAATGTCCAGTCCATATCTTTTACATTCCCTTCTGATACTAAAACATCATTCACCCAGCACTTCATAGATAAATTATAATTGTTGCCAACATGCCCTTGTTTTGCAGGCACTAAGTAAGGACTTAATTCATCGGGTGTCACTAACCATGGGCCAATCACCGTAGAGAAATCTTTTCCTTTTGCTGGTCCTAGGTTTAAAAGCATTTCTTCCATTTGTAATTTTCGCGCACTCAGGTCATTCATAATTGTAAAGCCAGCGATATATGCGTCTGCGTCTTTTGCTTTGATGTTTCTACCTTCTTTGCCAATGATAATCGCCACTTCTAATTCAAAGTCAAGTTGTTGAAAATGATCTGGCATACAATAAATATCACCAGGACCTTGAACTGCATTGTGGTTGGTAAAATAAAAAATAGGGTACTGATCAAATTCTTTAATCATTTCTACGCCTCTATTCCTTCTAGCTGATTCTACGTGTTGACGAAATGCATATCCATCTCTGCATGAAGTTGGACGAGGCACTGGTGCTAATAAACTAAAGTCCTTCACAGGTTCAATACTTAAACTATTGTCTGCAATTTTTGAAAGTTGATTTTCTGTTTGTTGAATGAGTTCATTGCTAGCATGAAAAAAATCAATGATGTTTTTTGGCAAGTTTTCATTCACAGATTGGAGGTTGTAAACTGCCTCATTGACTATCGCTCCTAGTTGGATTTCACCCGCTTTTAAATAACTAACTAATTTCATTGATTATCAATTGTTTATAATGTAATTTGTGCAAAAAAATCGACTATAATTGCCGGCTTTATCTAAGCTCAACAAAGTTAAAAATAATTATTTTATAATTTGCTAATAATTGTTAGTATTGTATTCCTTCAAAATCTAAATTATGCCAATTTACCACAGTTTAGGAGAGATTCCTCACAAAAGACATACCGCATTCAGACAACCCAATGGAAAACTATATGCAGAAGAACTTGTATCGACAGAAGGTTTCTCTGGTATGTATTCTTTAGTGTATCATACGCATCCGCCCACTTTTGTAAAAGCATTAGGCGAACCTTATTCGGTGGAGCCAAAAATTGCAAGAGAAAAACATTTGCGTCATACAAGTTTATTAGGTTTTAATATTAAACCAGAAGATGATTATTTAAAAAGTAGAAAACCAGTTTTAGTGAATGCTGATTTACAAATTTCTTTAGCAGCACCAAGACATTCTATGACAGATTATTTTTATAAAAATAGTCAAGCAGACGAAGTTATTTTTATTCATAAAGGATCTGGCACTTTACAAACAGGATTCGGTAAAATTAAATTTTCGTACGGCGATTATTTAGTCGTACCAAGAGGTACGATTTATCAAATTAAATTTGACGACGAAAACAATCGTCTATTCATCACTGAAAGCTATAGCCCTATTCGTTTTCCAAAGAGATACCAAAATCAGTTTGGGCAGTTGATGGAACATGCACCTTACTGTGAAAGAGATATAAGACGACCAAGTGATTTAGAAACTTTTGACCAAGAAGGTGATTTTAAAGTATTGATCAAAAAACAAGGATTAATTTATCCATATACTTATGGCACGCATCCTTTCGATTTTATTGGATGGGATGGCTACCATTATCCATGGGCATTTTCTATTCATGATTTTGAACCCATCACAGGAAGGGTGCATCAGCCACCACCAGTGCATCAAACTTTTGAAGCGAAAAACTTTGTGATCTGTTCCTTTGTGCCTCGTAAATATGATTACCATCCACAAGCCATACCAGCACCCTATAATCACAGCAATGTTGATAGTGATGAAGTATTGTATTATGTAGATGGAGATTTTATGAGTAGAAAGTCTGTTGTGCAAGGTCAGATTACATTGCATCCTGGCGGTATCCCACATGGTCCACATCCGGGTAGCGTTGAAAAATCCATTGGTAAAGAAAAAACAGATGAGTTGGCGGTGATGATAGATCCATTTAGACCACTCATGATCACAGAAGAGGCATTGTTAATTGAAGACGAAAATTATCATAAGAGCTGGCAACATAATATTGAGTAAAATAAAATATAAAAAAACAAAAATAAAAAATGGAAAGCAACCCGAATGATCAAGATTTTTTACCCTTACTTGGCACAGATTATGTAGAGTTCTATGTGGGTAATGCTAAGCAAGCGGCGCATTATTATAAAACAGCATTTGGATACCAAGATTTTGCATACAGCGGACCAGAGACAGGCGATAAAGAAAAAGTTTCTTATGTTTTAATGCAGGATAAAGTAAGACTTATTTTAACCACGCCCTTGCATCCTACTTCAATCATTGCGGAGCATGTGCATCAACATGGAGATGGCGTAAAAGCCATTGCATTGACAGTACACGACGCATATGATGCATTTGAACAAACTGTGAAAAGAGGTGCGAAGCCTTATATGCAACCAAAAACAATACAAGACGAAGATGGTGAAATTAAAATGAGTGGTATTCATATTTATGGAGACACAGTGCATTTATTCATTGAGCGAAAAAATTACAAAGGTGTCTTTATGCCAGGATTTAGAAAGCATGAAAGCAATTATAAACCAAGTTCAGTTGGTCTTAAGTATATAGACCATTGTGTGGGGAATGTGGGTTGGAATCAAATGAATACCTGGGTGAGTTTTTATGAAGATGTCATGGGCTTTAAAAACATTTTGACATTTGACGATAAACAAATTTCAACAGAATACTCTGCACTCATGAGTAAGGTAATGAGCAATGGTAACGGATTTGTGAAGTTCCCTATCAACGAACCAGCAGAAGGGAAAAAGAAATCACAGGTAGAGGAATATTTAGATTTTTATAAAGATGCAGGTGTACAACATATCGCCATTGCTACAGATAATATTGTGGATACGGTGACACAATTAAGTAGTCGCGGGGTGGAGTTTTTAAATATACCATCTACTTACTATGATGATTTATTAGATCGTATAGGACCTATTGACGAAGACGTAGCGCCACTAAAGCAATTGGGCATTTTAGTTGACAGAGATGATGAAGGGTATCTATTGCAAATTTTTACTAAGCCAGTGGAAGATAGACCAACACTATTTTTTGAAATCATACAAAGAAAAGGTGCAAAATCTTTTGGTGCAGGAAATTTCAAAGCTTTATTTGAAGCACTTGAAAGAGAACAAGACCTAAGAGGAAATTTATAGTAAGTTTGGATTAATCAAAAGCCATTTCTGGGATCTCACCTTCAATGATGAGTTTTCCCAGCGTGGCTTTTTTAATGTCGTCAACAGAAACACCTGGCGCTCTTTCTAGTAACTTGAATCCACCTTCTGGTAAAACAGCAAGAACAGCTAATTCTGTTACAATTTTTTTAACGCAACGAATGCCTGTGAGGGGCAAGGTACAATTAGGTAATAATTTGCTTTCGCCATTTTTATTGACATGTTGCATCGCAACAATAATATTTTTTGCAGAAGCCACAAGGTCCATTGCACCACCCATGCCTTTCACCATCTTACCTGGAATTTTCCAATTAGCGATGTCACCATTTTCTGACACTTCCATTGCACCTAAAATAGTTAAATCAATTTTTTGAGCATGAATCATACCAAAGCTCATAGCAGAATCAAATAAAGCAGCACCAGGTAACATGGTGATGGTTTGCTTGCCCGCATTGATTAAGTCGGCATCTACATCTGCTTCTGAAGGAAAAGGTCCCATGCCTAAGAGTCCATTTTCTGATTGAAAACAAACAGCTATATTTTTTGGAATATAATTTGCAACAAGCGTAGGGATGCCAATGCCCAAATTAACATATGAATTATGTTGTATCTCTTTCGCAATTCTTTTTGCAATGGCTTCTTTATCTAACATGAAATATAAATTTGATGTATCAATTATTTAGATACTGTTTTTTGTTCAATGCGCTTTTCGTAATGACTACCCTGAAAAATCCGATGTACGTATACCCCTGGTACATGAATTTGATTTGGGTCTAGTTGGCCTGGCTCAACTAATTCCTCTACTTCGGCAATGGTTATTTTACCAGCCATTGCCATCACTGTATTAAAATTTCTAGATGTAGCTTTAAATATTAAGTTACCAGCTGTATCTCCCTTCCATGCTTTTACAATTGCAAAATCTGCATTGAAAGCTGTTTCTAATAAATAATCTTTCCCGTTAAAATTTCTCACTTCTTTTCCAATCGCCACTTCTGTTCCAATACCAGCAGGTGTAAATATGGCAGGCATGCCATATCCAGCAGCCATACATCTAAATGCCAATGTACCTTGTGGAATCAATTCTACATCCAATTCGCCTGATAATAATTGTCTTTCGAATTCTGCATTTTCTCCTACGTAGGAAGCAATCATTTTTTTTACCTGTCTTTGTTGAAGCATTAAACCAATGCCAAAATCATCTACCCCTGCATTATTAGAAATACAGGTAAGATTTGTCACGCCTTTTTTTACAAGCGCAGTAATACAATTTTCTGGAATGCCGCATAACCCGAATCCGCCTAACATAATCGTTTGACCATCCATTATGTCGACGATAGCCTCTTCTGCATTTTTGACTTGTTTATTAATCATCATAATTGTTGTAAATAATACTTTAAAGATAACAAATATCAGCTTGATACTGCCAGTATCAATTACCTTATTTTATTTACTTTAACTATTAATAACAGAAAGTTGGTATCATAATTTGTCTTAAATTTAAAAAAAATTTATGAAGCATATTTTAATCACTACAGTTTTACTGATTTGCATGAATAGCTTAACTTTAGCACAAGCTCAAACTACATCTGTGAATGACAAATACACCAAAGATGTAACTACTGAAGCTGCAATCATAAGTGCATTGTACGAAGTCATTTCTGGCGAACCTGGAGAGGCTCGTAATTGGGAAAGATTCAAATATCTTTTTGCGAAAGATGCTTTTTTAATTCCAACAAATAAAAATACCTCAGGCGTATATGGCTATAGAGCCATGACCCCTGATGATTATATCACCATGTTTAGTACCCGCGTCAAAACCGGTTTTTTTGAAAGAGAACTAAAGCATGAGCTGGTTTCATTTGGAACCATTGCACATGTATTTAGTACATACGAAACTAAGGAAACAAAAAATGGACCAATCACCAACAGAGGGATCAATAGCATACAGCTATTCTATGATCAAAATAGATATTATATCATGAATGTACTTTGGTGTGCAGAAAGCTTGGGCTTTACTTTACCCTCAAATAGTTTAAAATAATTTATTGCTTTATAAAAGGTAGTTTAATTACAGAAGGATATAGTTTAGAATGGTGAATTTTATTCTCCACTACTATGCCCTTAGTCTCATCGTAGTTATTACCTCCAGTATTTAGATTACGATCAAATCTAGGAAAATTACTACTAGATATTTCGATACGTATCTTATGACCTGCTGCAAAATAATTACTTGTAACCATCGGTGTTAAATCTACTTTGTATACCTTATTCTTTTCCATGAACACTTCTTTGTCATAACCTTCTCTGTAACGAAGACGTTGAATTGTTTCATCTAAGTTATAAGCCTTTCCATCAGGGGATACATCAATTAATTTAATTGTCACATCGGTATCTAAACCAGTTGAAGAAACAAAGAGTGTAGACTCAATGAAGCCAGAGATTTCAACGCCCTCTGCTAATTGTTCCGATGTATACACTAAAATATCGTTTCTTAATTCCATTTGAGATTGGTCAAAACTTCCGCCTTGAACCGCATTGCCTGTACAACAAACATTGCCCCCTAATGAACTTACTGGATTCATTGGATCATAAGTGAAAGTATCGGGCATATCTTTTGAAGACACATTTAATGATAAGGAGCCATCACCATTGCGTGTGTTGGCTTTGCCCGCACTCGTTAAATAGAAATTCTTTATTTCTGTATTAGGCAAAGGGAAAGATGTTGCTTGTTGCCATTTATTAGCACCCATTGTATAGTAGCGAACGCGCGGCTGTGTTGACTTAAAATCGTTTTGCTCACCCTTCAATAACATATCAAACCAACCCCATGTTAACTCATCGTAGTTTAATCTAGCATCACCCACACTGCGTTCACCTACGATTGTATTTTCGGTAGCGCGCTTGTAAGAGCAGTGTAAAACTGGCGCTATCACTAGGTATTGATTGTCTGCTATCTCTTTTGATCTAGCTGCGTTTCTAACATGATTGAATAAAGCAATATTGGGTGCAGAAGACACATCGTACCAACTTACGAACCAATATGAAGGTACTTCCATTGGCATATTATCGTGGTACAATCCACCTTTGAACCAAGCTGGATCATTTGGTTTTCTTACTGCCATTTTTTCGTAAACACCATCCGCTCCTTGTGCATTTTTGATGATGTCTTGGACTGGTAAATGTCTTAAACCTTGGGCCCAATCAACTCTTGGCATTTCAGGTCCCATATCATAAAACTTTTGAATCCTTTGTAAGTCTTTTTGTTCAATGCCTATATGTAGACGTGGTGCCATTTTATCGTGTTGTGTGCCATATAACCAAGGCGTGAATAACATTTGTTGTGCACCACCTCTATACCAGTTACCTTGTTCCATAAATTTACCAACTCTACCTACACCTGCTCCAAATCCTTGAGCAACCATAGCAGCCAATGCAGGGTGGTTTTGTGAAGCTACCGCCATTTGCCATTCAGCAGTAGAAGAGCAACCAATCAAACCAACTTTTCCATTACTCCATTTTTGTTGACTCATCCACTCAAGTGCATCATAACCATCAGTGATAGGTGTACCTAAAATATCCCATTCGCCTTCAGAGAAAAATCTTCCACGCTCATTTTGAACTACATAAGCATAACCGCGACTCACAGCTTGGTAAGCTTCTTCTAAAGTTCGTGTAGACATTTTACCATCTACCCAAGTATTGAAATTATAGGGCGTACGAGAAAATACAATTGGATATTTGCCTTCACCCTTTGGGCGATAGATGTCTGTAGCTAGGCGAATACCATCACGCATAGGCATCATCACTTTTTGATCGATCACTGCAATAGAATCGAGCTTTCGATAAATTAAGGCAGTATCTTGGGCAATAATAGTTTCTGTAATTGCAGTGCATGCAAATAAGGTAATGGCGAAGATGATTTTTTTCATAAAGGATGCTTTAAGTATAGTTGAATCTACAATTTTTTCTACTATATTTTACAACAATGCCCTTTATTAGTTCATCTTTTTAGCAATCGTTGCAACACGTTTGCCAAGGGTAAATCCTTTTTGTAAAAATAGGTTGTCTAGTTTTTCTGTTTTGAAAACACCTTCATTCGTAATGGCAGAAGCTCCAAATGGCGAAGTCCAATCATCTCCTCCCACCACAATCATTCCAAAAATCAACATACTGTGTAATACATTCATCTGTGCGAGCTCCTCCCCGGCTGATATACCACCAGCTGTAACAAATGCAGCACCTATTTTATTTTTTAAAGGGTTGCCCTCAAATGGCCATGCACTCATAAATTTAACCACTTCGGGTGCGAGGTTCGCATTGTAAACAGGGCTGCCTATAATAATAGCATCTGCATCCAATAAATCCTTTGTGGTTGTTTGAGCAATACTTTTAAGGACCACCTGAACGCCTGGTATAGATTGCGCTCCTTTTGCTACTTCCTCCGCTAAGGATTGCGTATTGGCTGTTTTACTATAATAGGCAATCAGTAGATTTTTTGTCTTTACCTGTCCGTAACTTAATTGACTGATAAGGAAGAAAAAGAGGGTTAGATATAGTTTCATAATATAAACATACAAATTTACTTGAAATTTTCAGTATGTATTAATCACCCCCTCCATCTCCATTGACCAATGTTTTGCTTCAAAAAAATAAAACTTGTCAGTAAAACAGGCACAGACTTATAGCAGAATTTGTTTAAATTTTCCAGCATCATTTTTCCAATAAATTCTCCTGCCTTTGTTGCCTTCTAATACACCAAATAGGCCATCTCCAACAACGTCAATATCTCCATCTTGGTCGTAATCAAATAATCGAATCCACTTTATCCATCCATTTTTTCCTTCCCCATCTGTGATATCAAAATAGGATTTAGTGTCCTCTACAAATCCATTGGCTGTATTCATGTATAGTCTTAATCCATATCCATTATAGCCTTTTTTGTTACTAATAGTTAATACATCTTTTTTCCCATCAAAATTGAAATCTAAAAAGGCAAGATCCATTAACTCGAGCGTCGAATCTACGGAAAAACTAATTGCTGTCGCTCTATCAAATTCTCCATTTTTATTAGGTATCATCCTTAATGTTTTCGAAAACCCTAGGAATAGATCTAATTTACTGTCATCATTAATATCAAATAGCTCAACGGTATAATAATTATCATTTTGAGTGAAATTTTTAAATACCTTATTACTTAACTCAAATTTTTGACCTCCTTTATTGATATAGCAGGTAGGATGAACTGGTATCACTGCACTACCACCTGAATATGCAACAATATCAATTAGCCCATCATTATTGATATCCCCTGTCGCACCTCCATGAAAGTAGCCTATGTCTTGATTGAAGTATTGGTATTTCATATCCTTAGGGTAAAAAATTCCTAAAGAATCACCAGGGAATGGCATTCCATCATATCCTGATGAGAAAAGCATTATATCTGGAGACTTGTCATTATCCATATCAGAGACCACGCATTTTCTAACCTGAGTTAACCCAATTTGCAAATCGTACACATTTGGATTTTTTTCGTACTCAGAATATAAATGAAGTCCCACAGCATTTGTTGGCCATGGATTTTTCCAATAATATGCCCATAGGTCTTTCCTGCCATCACCATTAAAATCTGTATATAAATAAGTTCCTAAATCATTCCAGTAGTAACTTTTTGAAGCACTCCATGTATTTGTTGTACTAGTATTGTATGGGACCAATATGCCATTTGCTAAAGATTCAAATCCCCAATACCTGCTAAAGAAGACATCAAACAATTGTGTCATGGCCCTAGTGGTGGTATACCAAGAGGTTGTTTTGTTGATCACAGAAAAAGAATCTAAAGTATTACTTGGATAAACTATTGCAGTTGGAGCAGTTATGACTGGACTCGTTGGTTTTGGGACGACTACTTCTGGCGTTTCTGTTTTCGTGCAGGAAACTATAATTAGAATACTTATTGATAGGATTGTATATTTCATTGTTTAAATTATTATATTACTTAACCTAATATCATTCTTAATCTACCTGTCAAAAAAACAAAATTTTTGGAAAACAGATCTATTTTTTAATAAATTTAGATCCATTCCATTCCCATCTTATATTATCCTTTTTTTCTCCAGAAAAAATATCTAACATACCATTTTTATCAATGTCTTGCACTCTTATGTGATAAAATCTAGTTGCTTTATTATTGTCAATATACTGGGTTGTTTTGTCTGAATATGTTTTGCCTTTATCTTCGGATTTAAAAAAGGAAATAAAGTAAATTGTTGCGCCGCCTGCGGGATTATCGTAATTTCCACTTGGTATAATCTCTTTAGTGCCATCTTTATCAATGTCAATAAAGTCAAGATTCATCAAATACCATTCTCCCGATATACTAATAGAACTTGAATTAGCTATGGTAAATCCTTTACCATTCCCCCACAATATCCTAAAGTCATTTATTCTACTTGCTCCATTTGGATGAAAGTTAATTACTAAATCTAAGAATCCATCAACATTTATATCAACTAGTTCCGATGCATCTGCAACTGGGATATCTCCTATTCCATTAAAATCAATAGTAAAATTAGCCTTCCCATCATTCCACAAAATTCTACTTTTCACTCCATTGGCTTGATTGTGAAAATTAAATGTAATAATGTCTAAATCACCATCATTGTCGATGTCACCTGAACATCCTGTATACCAATAACCCTGGTCGAGAAATTCTTTTACAAAAGAAAATCCATTTTTTGAATTTAGTAAAAGATGGTTGTTATCATTTAAAAAAGCAAATGCACCAAAAGGAGGATCTACCGCAACATTTGAAAAAATATCGGGGAGGGAGTCGTTATTAAAGTCACCTACTAATATTTTTGTGCCATGTGGATCTTTTATGTTAGCGCCTGTGTAATTTGTTTGTTTTAATGTAGTTCCATTATTCATAAAAATAGAGGGAGGAGGATTTGGAGTCGGACTAATTTTTAAATCATATGATTCAAAGTAAAATAAGTCTTCTAGTCCATCACCGTCAATATCTAATTGCGCAGATTGTTCATCTATAAATGGATTATTGAGATATTTACTTCCGTCGGATTTAAAAAGCTGCGCAGAAGAAAACCATATATCATAATTTGATAAATCATAAGAAGAACTCAAGTAATTTTTGTAAATCCTATTTCTACTTAAAGTATAGTTTTGATTAATTGTATTTGTTGATGTTGCTTTTGAAGTAAGTGTAATTTTTAAAGTATAGCTCCCCTTTATATTGAACCCAGTTGCTTTTATATTATTGGATGCATTACCAGATGTAGTATCTAATTTAAATATGGTTAGATTACTATCAGTCCTTATAACTTGAATACTATAAATTATGCCTTGAGAAGGTATTTTTGAATTAACCGAGATTGTGAAATCTAAACTGTCTTTGTTTAGTAAATAATTATTAGATGTTATATCGGGCGATATGGTAAATTTTATGGACTCTTCTTGGGCAATAGGAGTTGGAGGTGGGGCAGAGGGCACTTCTGTTTTTGCACAACTTATTACAAGCAAAATTCCTAATAGGAAGATCACATTTTTCATACAATTGATTTTAGTTAATTCCACATCTTCGATATCATTCACCCCTGTTTTCCCTAAGATCTTGCCATTATTCCTATTTAATTAACTCAAAATAAGACACAAGGAACCTTTCGCCAACAACAGACCCTTGCACTTTTGCTTTTTTAATAGCATTGCAAAAACCTTCTTTTTCATGCGCATCACCATGATCGTCTAAACCAGTTCCGTCTACAAAGTAATTCTTGCCATTAAATTTAACTGCTAAAAGGCAACCCTTCCCTTCCATTTTAAACATACAAGTACCACAGGTGGCGGCTACCTCATACACTGGATTTTTAGGATTAAAGACTAATTTTTTTTTGCTATTGTCTTGTGCAATCACAGCTGTAAATAAAAATAATGCCATTAAACAGAATAATATTTTTTTCATAAGGATTTGTTTTAAAATGAAAGCCTAAGTTACTATTTATGTAGTATAAAATGGCTAAATTTGTGTATTAAACATTGGCTTTTAAAAAAGCAACTTACATGAGAAAAATAGTACTTATTGCATTCCTGCTGATTCACTTGAATTCATTTTCTCAAGAGCTATTTGTATTTACGGAGCCTGCAAGTAATATGCCTGCAAAGTCATTGGGTTTTAGAGACATGAATGGATTCTTTCTTGAGAAGGATGGTAAGTTGAACTACCATAATATGCCAGAACTCATGTGGGGGATCAATAAAAAATGGATGGTACATGCGCAAGGGTTTATAAGCAACCGCCAGGATGGTGGCTTTGAAACGGAAGGAGGAAGTTTTTATGCTAAGTATCGTTTCTTTAGTAACGACGCTCTAAAAAAGCATTTTAGAATGGCGCTATATGGACGATATAGTTTCAATAAGGCAGATATACACCAACAGGAGATAGAAACAATGGGACATAACTCAGGGTATGAGGCAGGGTTCATAGCTACACAATTATTACATAAGGTAGCTATTAGTAGTTCGATTAGTTATGAAAGGGCACTAGACAATCAACCGAATTATAAATTCCCTAGTACAGAAAGTAATAGTGCGATGAATTATACTTTGTCTGCGGGTAAATTAATGCTACCTAAAGTGTATACAAGCTATAAGCAGGTGAATATGAACTTGATGCTTGAATTCATTGGGCAGCGATTGAATGACAATCAAAAATCGTTTTTAGACATTGCACCTTCGGTTCAATTTATATTCAACAGTCAGGCAAGGGTTGATATTGGCTATCGTAGGCAGTTGTATTCAACTATGGAAAGAACAGCACCAAATGGTATGGTATTGAAATTTGAGTATTTGCTTTTTAATGTATTTAAGTAATTATTTAATTATAATTTTTATGAAAGCAGTTTATATATCATTATTGTTGGTAGCCATTTATTTGGTCTTCCAATCTTTTAAGATTATAAATGTGGTTAAAACAGAGAAGCAAGCTTATAGAGTGGTAAAAAAAGAAGCTGGATTTGAAATCAGGTTTTATCCGTCTGCGACAATGGCCACCGTTTATTCAAAAGCGACCAAATATAAATCGGTGTCTAGTTCGGGCTTTAGTCAACTAGCAAAATTCATTTTTGGAGGCAATCAAGAAAAAGAAAGTATTGCTATGACAGCGCCAGTGATCATGCGTATTACTGACAAGGGTTCAAGTATGAGTTTTGTGATGCCTCAAAAATACAATGAAAAAGCATTGCCAACTCCTAATGATACTCAAATAGAAATTAAAAAATCTGAACCAACTTATTTTGCAGCAATCAGCTTTGGTGGATACGCTAATGATGAAAAAATAGCCATCTATCGGGATCAGCTTGCTGCCATGTTGAAAGAAAAAAAGATTGTAAGAAAAGAAGGATTTTACTTTTTAGGATACGATGCGCCATTCCAATTTATTGGAAGAACCAACGAGGTAATCATCCCTGTAGAATGGAAAGAATAGATAAAAATGAAATAGATAAACTTTTGGGGGTATTCAAATATATGATTTGTATATATTTATTTTCAAGGAAGTAGGGACGATAACAGAACATAAAAAAAGCCCAATATGGACTCAACTCTTAGCTATTTTTTATAGTTTCTATTAAAAACTACTATAAGGGTTAATTTAAACCCTTATAGTAGCTGTGTAGCAATTAAAATGAAAAACCAATATTAAAATTTAAGCCGTTAAAGCTAGATTTAGCAGATCCTAAATCAAGTCCTTCAGTCATTTGAGTTTCTTTATTGATTTTACTTAAACCTGCAGTGTAACTTACACCTAATCTTAATTTATCAGAAAATTGGTACTAAGCACCAAATAACCCTGAGAAATTAATGCTTTCCAATTCATTTTTAGTATCCTCTGAATCTCCATTGTCAAATTTAGCTTTTGCACTCATAAGATAACTAAACTGAGGACCCGCAAATCCATATAATTTATCTGAAAGTTTTAATCTTCCTAACAAGGGTATACTTAGATAATTTACATATTGTGTATTTTTCTCACCACCCATGGATACACTACTTGCATAGCTATTGTACAACAAACCGCTTCGTACATTAAATGTACCTGAACCTTGAAAATCAGCAATCAAACCTGCATTTAAAGAAGCTTCTGAATTAAATGTAACGGATAAACCACTAATTGTAGTTTTCAGTTTCATTAGATTCACGCCACCCTGAAAACTAAATTTAGTTTGGGCACTTAATTGGAAAAACAAGCCAATACTTAATAATCCAGTTACTAAAATCTTTTTCATAATCGTTTTTATTTGATGAATGTATACGTAATGTAGATTATATTCTCTATATATATTTATTTTTTATATCTCACCTCTTTTAACCCATCTAAAAAAATCATTCCTCTTCCACTTCCACAATCATTTCAATTTCTACCGCCATATTCATAGGAAGTGCGGCCATACCAACTGCTGATCTTGCATGCTTCGCCTTTTTCTCCAAATACGGCTACCATTAAGTCCGAAAACCCATTCATCACTTTTGGTTGATCGGTAAAGTCTTCGGTACTATTGACCATGCCTAATACCTTAATTATTCTTTTTACTTTATTCAAATCTCCAACAGCATTTTTTAAATTAGCAATCAAATTGATACCTGTAATTCTTGCTGCTTCTTTGCCTTGTTCAATCGTCATATCTTTTCCTAATTTCCCTTTAATGTAACCTTGACCTTCTACCGAAGGTCCTGATCCTGAAAAATAAATCAAGTTCCCTGTTCTAACATAAGTCACATAGTTTGCAATTGGAGTCGATTGTTTTGGAAGTGTTATACCAAGTGCTTTTAAATTTTCTTCTGGGCTTTGTGCTTCACAATAGCTATGTATAAATAAGAAAGCAAAGAGTATTACAAACTTAGTAATATACGCATTCCATTTTTTTGGATGATGTGGGTGATGTACTTCCATATTTTAAAATTATAGTTAAAAATAAGATAATGGTATTTAGGAATTATTTTTCTGAACTTGCAATCTGAACATCTGATTGAACATGAGCGGCATTTGCTCTTCCACTTGGATCTTGATTTTCCTGCCATTTAGGTATCCATTTACGCACTGTTTGCGCTGCACTAATTTGAGGAAAGTATTGATGGAAAATGGTTCTGTAATAATAAGCTTCTTTTGTGGTTGGCGTATTGTAAGGAAAATGTTGGGCAGCCTGTTTTAATTGTTCGTCCGACACTTTTGAACTACAATATTCAATAAGTTGATCAATCCAATTGTAGCCTACCCCATCAGAAAATTGTTCTTTTTGTCTCCATAGTACTTCAGAGGGTAAAAAGGGTTTATCAGGCGTATCAAACGCTTTTCTAAGTATGTATTTTTCTATCCCATCATAGGTTTTAGGTTGCTTCTCTTCTGGCTTAATTTGGATAGCCATTTCTAAAAACGCCTTATCTAAAAAAGGCACACGAGCTTCTATACCGTGAGCCATGGTAGATTTATCTGCTCGAAGTAAATCGGCAGTAAATAAGTTTTGAACACGTTCAATTGTTTCTTTTTGAAATGCTTCTGAGGAAGGGGCATTTCTAAAGTACAAATAACCCCCAAATATTTCGTCAGCACCCTCACCTGACAATACTACTTTAATTCCTTTCTCGGAAATAGCTTTTGAAAGAAAATACATAGGAGTACTAGCGCGAATAGAGGTGACATCATAGGTTTCTAAATGCCAAATTAATTTATCTAATATTTCTATTCCTTGTTCAATAGTGAAATGAATTTCATGGTGTTCAGTTCCAATAAATTCAGCTACTTTTCTGGCTGCTTTTGCATCAGGCGCTTCCGCGTCTAATCCAATTGAAAATGAATGAAGTTTTTCACCTTTCTCTGCTAATAATCTAGAAGCTATAGCAGAAGTTAATGATGAATCTAATCCTCCTGAAAGTAACACACCAATTGGCGCATCACTCATTAATCGCTTCTTTGTTGATTCGATAAGTGAATCTCTAATTAAATCTAAATCTAATTCATTTATTGCCTTTGAAAAATCTTCATATACAGGGGAATAGTATTTGATAAATCCAGTTTTTGGCGTATAATAATGTCCTGGAGGAAATGTAGAAAATGTTGTGCATTGATCGGCTATAGATTTCATTTCTGAAGCAAAATACATACGTCCAGAAGCATCAAACCCATAGTATAAAGGCTTTACACCCATTGGATCTCTTCCTGCGATAAAATCAGATCCATCAACCACAACAAAAACCCAATCACCATCCAATAAATTGCAAAAATCATAACCAAACTCCTCATAAAGGTGAACGATTACTTCAGAATCAGAATGCGTCCTAAAAGTATGGTCCTTCAGTATTCCATCTCTTAACATTTGATGATTATAAATTTCACCATTATGAATCATATAGGCAGTCGAGGTACCTTTGATTGGTTGCTTACCAGAATACAAGTCTATAATTGATAATCTCTCATGAGAAAGAATGTTTCCATTTGCAGTAATAATCATATCACTTTCGTCTGGTCCACGATGAGCCATTCTTTTTGAAAGAGACTTAACTAATTCTTGATCCATTCCGTTTCCAATAATGGCTAATATTCCACACATAATATAATAATTTCTAGAATGGCAAATTTAAGTCATTTATTCCCCCCATTATTATAAAATCTGTTCATGTTTAAATGAGTTCCCAACAATTCTGCACCTTCATCTCCATTCAACCTATTCTTAGAGTTTGAGGTGCAAATTTTGGTCAAGAATTACCCCAAATAAAAAGGGTTCCAGCTTTAAATCGCTGAAACCCTTGATTCTATTGAGTGGGCCCACCAGGGCATGATCCTGGGACCCCCTGATTATGAGTCAGGTGCTCTAACCAACTGAGCTATAGGCCCGCATCTTTCGATGACAGGCTGCAAAAATAGTAAAATTGACCCTGTTATGGAACTTAATCCCCCAATATTTTAACCTTTTTTAAAGTGTTCTACCCTTTTTTTCAATTATTTTTGCCAAATGAAGAAAGTAATTTTATCCCTCCTTACTATTTTGTTATTCGGCGGATTAGCAAATGCGCAAACCAATCCTCCAGAAAAGAAAATGGCCGACTTGTCTAGCCGTCCTGCCGATCATTTAATGATTCAATTTGGAACCGACAGCTGGTCTGGAGGTCCTGATAGTGTGAAGACATCTGGAATAGGTAAACATTTCAATATTTATTTTATGTTGGACAAGCCTTTTAGAACCAACAATAAATTTAGTTTGGCTTATGGTATTGGTTTTGGTACCAACAATCAATACATCGACAAAGGTACTTATGTAGATGTAGCACAAGTAGCCAACACTATCCGATTCAAACAATTAGATTCTTTAGCAAATCGTTTTGATAAACAAAAAGTTGCAACAGTCTACTTGCAAGTACCTGCTGAATTAAGATACTATTCCAATCCTGCCAATCCGGCTAAGTCTTGGAAATTTGCTGCTGGGCTTAAAGTGGGTTTATTATTTAAGGGCTATACTAAATCGAAGGATTACCAAACATTCAATGGTAGTTCGTTATATGGTAAAACATATATTCAAAAAATTAGCAACAAAAGATTCTTCACAAGTAATGATATCACAATGACTGCAAGGGCAGGATACGGACTGCTTTCATTGAATCTAGGATATTCTATAACGCCTGTGCTTCGTGATGGATACGGACCTTCATTCAACAGACTATCTGTTGGATTAAGCATTAGCGGGTTATAGTAGCTTCAAAAAATTTAGAACCCTCCTTTAGATTAAGGGAGGGTTTTTTTATTCTACATAGGTATTGAGTTATCTTTGTATAAATTTAGTTTCATTTTGATAGAGAAAAAGCAAATCATAAAGGAGGAAGAGAAGGCGGTCTTAGTGGGCGTGATTCTACAAGAACATACCGAAGAACAGGTCAATGAATATTTAGCGGAGTTGGCTTTTTTAGCTGAAACTGCAGGGGCAATTGCAATTAAGGTTTTCAAACAAAGATTACCGCATCCAGATAGTAAAACATTTGTGGGGAAGGGTAAGTTAGAGGAGATCAAGCAATATGTTGCGGCCAAAGATATTGACGTAGTAATTTTTGATGATGAGTTAACAGGATCTCAAATACAGAATATCGAAAAGGAAGCGAAGTGCAGGGTGATTGACCGAAGCGATTTGATCTTAGACATTTTTGCACGTCGTGCAAGAACAGCACAAGCAAAAGTGCAAGTAGAGTTAGCGCAATACCAATACATTTTACCAAGACTAAAAGGGATGTGGTCGCATTTGGAAAGACAAGGTGCGGGGATTGGATCACGTGGTCCGGGTGAAACAGAAATTGAAACAGACAGACGTATTGTGAAAGATAAGATTACTTTACTACGTAAGCGTTTACAAGAAATAGATAAACAAGCATTCACACAACGCAAAGACCGTGGTGAGTTTATACGCGTGGCACTAGTGGGTTACACCAATGTGGGCAAGAGCACCATCATGAACTTAATTAGTAAAAGTGAAGTGTTTGCAGAAAATAAATTATTCGCTACTTTAGACACCACCACTAGAAAAGTGGTATTTGAGAACACGCCATTTTTATTAAGTGACACGGTGGGATTCATTCGTAAACTACCGCATCATTTAGTAGAATCTTTTAAAAGCACTTTAGATGAAGTGCGTGAGGCAGATGTATTATTGCATGTGGTAGACATCTCGCATCCAAAATACGAAGACCAAATTGCGGTGGTCAACAAAACCTTACAAGAATTAAAAGCATTTAATAAACCGGTGCTCACTATTTTTAATAAAATGGATTTGTACCGTGATCGTTATTTTGACGAATGGGTTTCTGACGAAGTAAAACAAGATTTAGAGAAAGACCTTAAAGAAAGATGGACCAATGCAACCAGTAACAATTGTGTTTTTGTATCCGCGATCGAAAAACAAAATATTGAAGAATTAAGAACCATTATTTTACATAATGTGAGAGATATGTATCAAATTAAATATCCTTACAAGACCGTATTCTATTAGTTATGTCAGCTACTGAAATGCATTGGGTTTTAGCTACAGATGCGCCACTAAGTTTAGACTGGCCAGATAATCAATTATTAGATTTGGAACTAGATGGCAAAAAAATCACCCTAGCTAAATTTAAGGAGGGCTACTTTGCTTTTGCTCAAAAATGTCCCCATGCAAGTGGGAGGATGGCACAGGGCTATATCAACCCTTTAGGTCAAGTGGTTTGTCCTTTACACAGATACGCGTTTGATATGAAAAATGGCCGTAACACAACCGGAGAGGGCTATTTTTTAAAAACCTATCCAGTAGAACTCCGTCCCAATGGACTTTTTATTGGTTTTAAGCCTAATTCTTTCTTTTAAACTTTTGTACTTAGCTAAATTTCATTATTTTTGCAACCCATTAAAGGGAACACTCCTCCTTAGCTCAGTTGGTTAGAGCATCTGACTGTTAATCAGAGGGTCTCAGGTTCAAGTCCTGAAGGGGGAGCAAAAAGCAGAAAGCCTTTACAGCAATGTAAAGGCTTTTTTATTTAAACCCTTTTAAGAATTGAAAAGGGAATTATTCTTAATAAGAGGGCAATCAATTTCCACCTTTTCGTGATATAAACAACCTGTTTCTTTTGTCTTATGGCTTCAAATATTTGTTTTGCAGCCTTTTGAACAGGAGCTACCCAAAAAAGGCCTTCACCTTTTGCCATTTCGGTATCAACAAATCCAGGTCGAACATCTGTAATTGTTATACTTGAACCATAGTGCTTTACATTTATTCTTAACCCCTCTAAATAATTGATTTGATATGCCTTTGTTGAATTATATGATGGTGCAATCCCATTTCCTCTTATTCCAGCAATGGAACTAATGTTGACGAGATGACCATAACCTTGTTCTTTAAAATACCTTACAGCCCAATCAGCAATGCACGTAAATCCCTGAATATTCGTTTTGATTACACTATTTTCGACATCGAAATTTAAACTTTTATTCTGCTCACCAATACCGGCTGAGATAATTAATAAATCCAAGCCTCCCAAATGATTCACTAATTCATTACAGATTGATTCCAAAGTAGATAAATCCTGTACATCCATTTTCTTGAAGACAATTCTACTTAACACCTGAGTTTTTATGGATTGAAATAATTCCTCACGTCTGCCAGTTACTCCCACTTCATAACCTTCCTCAATTAGCAACTCGGCCAATGATTTGCCAATTCCACTTGTTGCCCCTATGATGATAGCTTTTTTCATTTT
The DNA here is from genome assembly GCA_945865295.1 of Chitinophaga pinensis. Taxonomy (GTDB): domain Bacteria; phylum Bacteroidota; class Bacteroidia; order Chitinophagales; family Chitinophagaceae; genus Sediminibacterium; species Sediminibacterium pinensis_A. The sequence goes on from CAMBDE010000031.1 coordinate 24,540, forward strand.
CATAAAAGTAGATAAACTAAGTATGAATGCCAACTTCCTACAATTTGACACGAAGTTCAACCCTTTAATTTCCTAATATTGATATACTCAATCATCGCCTTATAGTTGCATCTTTCGTCTGTAAGGGG
>CAMBDE010000032.1 GCA_945865295.1 Chitinophaga pinensis
GCCACTTGCAACATCGCTGCTTCTACTTCCTCCCCAATCACATGTTCTCCAAATGCCGAAATAAAATGTTTCACCCTTCCTGTGACAATAATTCTATAAGGTTCAATACTCACAAACTTCACTGTATCACCAATATGATAGCCCCATAATCCTGCATTGCTATTAATTACGAGTGCATATTGCACCCCTAACACAACTTGTGATAAATTAAGTCTTATGGGATTGGCATCATGGATATTTGCTAAAGGAATGAACTCATAATAAATACCGCTATTAGTATTTAATAATAAGCCTTGTTGGTCTCTTGTGTCTTGAAAAGCAAAAAATCCTTCGCTCGCTGGGAACAATTCAATGGTATCAATTGAACTGCCGATGGTATCAAACAGTTTAGATTTATAAGGTTCAAAATAAACGCCCCCCTGCACCAAGACTTGTAAATTTGGAAATACTTCTTTAACTGATTTTCCAGATCTTGCTACAATTCGGTCAAAATACATTTGCATCCATGGAGGAATCCCTCCCACTAAGGTCAAATCTTTTAAAATGGTCTCGTCTACAATGCGATCTAATTTCTCCTCCCATTCTTCGATACAATTGGTTTCATAACTTGGTAATTGATTGCTTCTTAAATAAGCAGGGATATGGTGGTTTACAATGCCGCTTAATCTTCCAGTTGGAATGCCTGCTACACGTTCTAAAACAGGAGATCCACTCAAAAAAATCATTCGCCCATTGACAAACTGGTGCTGTCCGGTGGTCGCCATATAAGTTAACAAGGCATTTCTAGCTCCATTAATATGGTTACTAATAGAATCTTTTGTAATTGGGATATATTTTACACCACTGGTTGTACCACTTGTTTTGGCAAAATAGATAGGCTTTCCTTTCCAAAGTACATTTTGCGTCCCTTTTTTGATCTGTTCTATATATGTCTTTATAGCTTCATAGTCCCTTAATGGAACAGCTTGCTGAAATTCAAGGGGACTATTGACCTGATCAAATCTGTGCTCCTTGCCAAAAATAGTCGCTTTTCCAGTCTTAACTAATTGATTTAGAATGTTTTGCTGATCCGCTAAAGCAGAAATACGTTCTTTTTGGATTTGTCGATAGATGACACCAGCAAAGGGTTTTGCCAGTATAGACTTAATATTCATAGGAATCAGTTAAAGACATTTGAAGTCAGGAGCAAATTTAGGGGGTATTTTACGGAACTTCAACCCTATTGCCGGTTTATATCCTTAAAAAATAGCTAAATTATATTTTTCAAGAATTCCTTGCATATTGCGATAATTATAATTACCTTTGCCCTCCTAATTTTGGACAATTATGTTAGCAGTAGTTAAAATCGCAGGACAACAATTCAAAGTACAAGCAGGAGATAGCTTGTATGTACCTCACCTGCAAGGTAAAACCGGAGACAAAGTTGAATTCAATGATGTAATATTCGTTGATAATAATGGCAGCATCTCTTTCGCGACTAAAGCGGTAGTGAAGGCTGAAATTACAAACGACTTAGTTCAAGGTGATAAAGTGATCGCTTTTAAAATGAAGAGGAGAAAGGGTTTCCGCAAGAAACACGGTCACAGAACGCACTATACTCAAATCAAAATCGAAAACATAGCTTAAACTAAGATACTATGGCACACAAAAAAGGTGAAGGATCCGTTAAGAACGGCCGTGATTCACAAAGTAAAAGATTAGGCGTTAAGATATATGGTGGACAACCAGCTTTAAATGGCAATATCTTAATTCGTCAAAGAGGTACTCAATACCACCCTGGCAAGAACGTTGGTTTAGGGTCTGATTTCACCATTTTCGCTCTTACAGACGGAATTGTTGAGTTCAAAAAGGGTAAAAATAACAAAACGACAGTTTCTATAGTTCCTGCTGAATTAGTGGCTTAAAAAATATTTTTTGTAGTTATTAAAAAAGTTTTTACTTTTAGTGCATATTTACTAACCATTAAATCTAAAAAACATGGCAACTGCAAAAAAAGCGGCTAAAAAAGCTGCTCCAAAAAAAGCTGCAAAGAAAGTAGTTAAGAAAGCTGCTCCTAAGAAAGCTGCTAAGAAAGCTGCTCCTAAGAAGAAAGCTGCTAAAAAGAAATAATTATCTTCGGATAATATTGAAAGACCCTCGATATTATCGGGGGTTTTTTTTTGCCCCTACCTCTCCCACCTTTGCATGGTCAACTTAGTTTTATTTATATTTGCCCATGCACAATTACGAAATTGCCGAATACTTTAATCTCTTAGCTAAACTGATGGACATCCATGGTGAAAATGCTTTCAAAATAAAGTCCTACAGTAACGCAGCATATACCCTAGACCGTTTGAATGATCCTTTAGAAGCCATGTCACCGGCTCAAATTGCAGGAATTCGGGGCATTGGAGATGCTTTAGCACAAAAAATTGTTGATTTATTGGCCACAAAGAAACTACAAATCCTAGAGGACTATATTGAAAAGACCCCGGCTGGTATATTAGAAATGTTAAAAATCAAGGGTTTAGGTCCTAAAAAGATCATTACCATTTGGAAAGAATTGGGCATTGAGAGTATTGGAGAACTATTATATGCCTGCGAGGAAAATAGACTAATCAACTATAAAGGGTTTGGTGCAAAGACCCAACAAAGTATTCAGGATGCTTTGAACTATTACTTACAAAACCAAGGCAGCTTCTTATACCAACAAGTACAGGACATAGTGGCCCAAATTGAAAATGCTTTGTCGATTCAGTTTCCAAATAACCAGCATCAGGTGTCTGGCCATTACAAAAGGCAGATGGAAACCTTAGATTTTTTAGATATTGTAACCACTACCTCTCACACAGTACTATCAGATTGGTTAGCATCAAAAGGATTTATACTTGATACTACAAATGACTATTTAAGTTGCAAGGGGCCAGATCAATTTGAATTGAGATGGCATATTGTAACTGAATCCCAATTTTATATCCAAGATTTTAGCCTTGCTTGTAGCCCAGCATTTTGGTTGGCATGGCAACAACTACCAAATTTTAATCATCAAATACCCTTCCCTTCTGAATTGGCCATTTTTGAACAAGTGCAAATTCCATTTATCCCTTCCGCTCAAAGAGAGGATCCCTCCATCATTCAGCAAGCAAAAACTAAAGGATTAAATCCAAGCATTCAAACATCCGATATCAAAGGCATTATCCATTCCCATAGCACTTGGAGCGATGGATTGCATACGATTGAACAAATGGCAGTTGCTGCAAAAGCGCAAGGATTGGAATACTTAGTCATTAGTGACCACTCAAAATCTGCTTTTTATGCCAATGGTTTGCAAGAAGATCGCATTCGAGCACAGCATAAAGAGATTGATGCATTGAATAAAAAATTAGCTCCTTTTGTCATTTTCAAAAGTATAGAATCTGATATTTTAAATGATGGCAGTCTAGACTACCCAGATGAAATTTTAGAATTATTTGATATAGTCATTGCTTCTGTGCATTCAAATTTAAAAATGACCGAGGAAAAAGCGATGATGCGTTTGATGAATGCCATTGAAAATCCTTATACAAGCATTTTAGGGCATGCTACAGGTCGTTTGTTATTAAGCAGAAAAGGATACCCGATTAATCACGAGGCCATCATTAAGGCCTGTGCAGCGAATGATGTCGTGATTGAATTAAATGCACATCCAAGAAGATTGGATATGGACTGGCGTTATATTGGTCAAGCAATGCAAGAAGATGTGTTGATCTCCATTAACCCAGATGCGCATGCCATTGATGGATTTGATGATTGTGCCTATGGTGTTTTAGTAGCACAAAAAGCTGGACTTACTGCAGCACAAAATTTAAGTAGTTTCAGTTTAGCCGAAATGATGGAGTTCATTAGCTACCAGCAGGCAAAACGAGGATAGATTTATTTTAAATGATTAAATTCTTTCTTTCAGGTACACAATAAATTCTCCAGGCATCAATTCAAATTGACTACCGCCATTGAATTCAAAACTAAGCCCCGAAAATAGATTCATAAACTTTCCTGTAAATGCTTCATGCTCCAGATGTACCTGTTGCCTTTCTGCGGACAGATTCAAAATGACCAAGGCCGTTTGCCCTTGATCTTGTTTTAAGTAAGCCATGACCGCATTGTTTGTTGGCAGATTAAATATACTACCAGCAGCTAAAACCGGGAATTGTTTTCTTGCAGTCAATAAAGTTTTATAAAAATCATGCAGCAATGGTATTTCGGATGTCCATTGAATTTGATCCTTGTCAAAAAATGCAAGCCTTTTATGATTGGGTAATTCTTGTCCACTATAAATTAATGGTTGGCCATTCCAAGTAAGCGTAAATACGGCCCATGCTTTTGCAGCGATGCCATACTTCTCGTATTCTGTTCCATTCCAACTATTCTCATCATGGTTTGAAGTGAAAAATAATTTGGAAGCACCTTTTGGATATTGTGCATATTGATGTAAAATAGTATACACTTCATGCAATCCATCCTCCCCCTTCCCAACTTTTTCGGATGCATGCATCCAAGCCCAAGCATAGCTGGTATCAAATATTGGATGATATGCGATGTCTTCACATTCTGCAAGCCAATACAATGTTTTGGAATCTTGCAATTTCATTCTGGCTGCTATCCAAAAATCCAATGGCACTAAATTCGCCATATCACATCTAAAGCCATCCATATTAAATTGACGCACCCAATATGCCATGGCATCAATCAGCGCAATACGCATCAATGCATTATCAAAATTTAAATCAACTACATCATCCCATCCATTGCGTTCAGTAAAATTGCCTGATGCATCTTGTGCAAACCAATTAGGATGTTCCTGCATCCATTCATGCTGACTACCGGTATGATTGGCCACCCAATCCATAATCACTTTCATACCCAATGCATGTGCAGTATCTACCAAGTCCTTCAAATCAGACTCGGTACCAAATTCAGGATTGATTTTGGTGTAACTACTACATGCATAATAACTTCCTAGACTTCCTTTTTTATGCACTTGACTTATGGGCGTGATGGGCATCAACCATATCATATCAATCCCCATATCTTTGATTCTTGGAAGGTGTTTTTCAAATGCTTTAAATGTGCCCTCTGCAGTATATTGACGAATATTCACTTCATAAATAGAAGCCGTATTGGCCCAGCTTACTTGCTTGAATGAATCGATCATAATTGTAGCATTTTTATTATTATCTTGTTGCTAAGATGAATCCTAAATTAGATCGCAAATTAAGTCTTTTACATGCAACTGCCATCAATATGATTGATATGGTAGGCATTGGTCCCTTTGTGGTATTGAGTGTGGTGGCACAAATCATGGGTGGGCCTTATTTTTTATATGCTTGGATTGCTGGTGCAATTTTATCTTTTGTAGATGCTATGGTTTGGAGCCAACTAGGAGCAGCATTGCCAAAAGCAGGTGGCAGTTTTCATTTTTTAAAGGAAGGATATGGTGGTAAATGGGGTAAATTAATGAGTTTTCTATTTGTATGGCAAACGATGATTCAAGCCCCATTGGTGATTGCATCTGCCGCCATTGGCTTTTCACAATATGCGAATTACTTTTTTCATTTAAGTTTTATACAAGAGAAATTAGTGAGTGGCGCTGTGGTGATTTTAGTGATTAGTTTACTCTATCGAAATATCGAATCCATTGGTCGAATTTCAGTGCTATTATGGGTTGGGGTGATCACAACACTTTTATGGATTATTTTTGGTGGCATTGCACATGGTAATTTTATGGAGCCGATTTTACATATCAATGATGGCCTTAAAATTGAATACGGGCTTGTTGCTGCGCTTGGATTTGCTAGTGTCAAAACTGTATACAGTTATTTAGGCTATTACAATGTTTGTCATTTAGGTGCAGAGATTAAAGACCCAACGAAGAATATTCCTCGAAGTATGTTTATTTCTATTACGGGTATTTCTATTTTATACTTGGCTATGAATATAAGTGTGGCAAGTGTATTGCCTTTTGAAACGATTGTGAATAGTAAGTTTGTAGTAAGTGACTACATCAAAACCTTATATGGACAAAATGCTGGGGCGATTGCAACAATACTTATTTTAATGGTGGCATTTGCTTCTGTTTTTTCGGCTACCCTTGGTTATAGCAGGATTCCTTTTGCTGCAGCACAGGATAAATCTTTTTTTGCCTTTTTTGCCAAGCTACATCCTAGATTACATTTTCCGCATCGCTCCTTATTGGTACTGGGTGCGATTGCATTTGTGTTTAGCTTACTCTTTAGATTAAAAGAAGTGATTGATGGCATCCTTGCCATGCGTATCATGATTCAATTTATTGGTCAAGCCATTGGCTTATTGATTTTATACAAAAGAAAAGGCAGCGGATTTTTCCCATGGAAAATGCCCTTCTTCCCTATCCCTTTGTTTATCGCCATCCTTATTTGGGCTGCTATTTTTTACTCTACAGGACCTAAAATGATGCTAAGTGGATTAATTGTAACAGGATTAGGATTGATCGCTTTTACCCTTGCCACTCGATTTGGATGGATTCACAAAGCTAGTGAGGAGTAAGCCCATCACAATACCAATGATCAACCCAATTTTTACATTTTTGATCATCCACCCAATTCCAAGTCCAATGACAAGTAGCATAAAGAAACTAATTTTTCTGCGTTGCTTCATTGCTTACTGATTTGGATAGGTTACGGTAATTTTATTTATTGGCCGTGTAAAAAAACAGCATTGGTTAAAATTAATTTTCCACCTTCCCAGAAATTTCTGAAAATTGGATCATCTGCCATATATACAATTTTACCTGCTCCAATTTGTTTTACCCCTAATAGTACACCTTCTGATAAAGCAGCTTTAGCTTTTACACCAGCAAAACCAGTGATATAACTGTCTTTCTTAAAGCTACCTACATTCCATGCACTATTAGATGGCTCATACAATACCATATCTTGCTTTAAGCTAAAGTACATACCACCAGTACCAAATCCCAATGGATGTGTTTCGTCCATATAAGTTTTATAAATAGCCCCAGGTATTGAACTTTTAATAGATTCTTTTTCTCTATCAGCATATTTCAAAAGATTTTGAACAGCTGGTTTTTCTTCTTTTGCATTCTCTTTTACTTTTATCCCCCAATCAGCATTGGATGCCAAGGTACTTGCTGCATTTTCTAAAGCAATCAATACCCCACCTTTTCTAACAAATGCTTGAAGCTTATCTGTGGTTGATTTTGAATTCAAATCACGGTATAGCCCATCTGGCGCAATCAATACATCGTAGTTGTCTAAATCGATTCTATTTAATTGAGCATAGGTTAATTGTGTGATTGGATAGTTTAATTGTTGCTCAAAAAAGTTCCATATTTCCCCTGCAGATAATGCCGCCACATATTCACCAGTCAACATCGCTACTCTTGGCGCATGGTTGATGATTGGAATATCAGGTGAGCCAAAATCAGCCCCTTTCTCTGCATATCCTGTGTTCACTGCCACTGCTTCGATATTTAAATTGCTACAAACTACCTTTGTAATATCACTCCAATTTGCTTGATTACTTGTTTTTAGTACGATCAATGTCCCAATCTCGAAATTTCTTCCATTCATGGTGAAAGCTTTCTCGGCATAACGCACTTTCACTTTATTTTTTAACAATTGCGCCAAAGCTTTACCAGTCGCAAAAGAATGATAAGGAATGATATAACCATATGCACTTGTCGTAATAGCTGGTGCAATCACTTTAAAACCAGGCTCTATGGGCATAAGTTGCGTCGTTGCAAATCCATGCACCCCATAGGCATAAGGCAATGCCCATGCAGTAATATCATAGGTATTTGAATCATTTACCTGTGTAATAGGCTCTAATAAAACGCGTGCCAATACACTATGCATTTGATTGGCATTGACTGCTAATGTATAGCCTTCGTTGACAAAATCTCCTTCCTTTTTTGTGTAGTAATCAAATGCTTTAAATTTTGTATCTGCATTTTTCAAAGTACCATATTCAATATTGTTCTTTTTTAATAAACTAGCTAACCCTTCTAATTGACTTGCATTTTTAGCAGTCATAATAAAAGTTTTAAATTCAGAAACTGTGCCTTGACGACTATTGTCAAAATATTTTTTAAAATTTTCCAACAGCTTTGTTTGATTCGCCGCGCTAATTTCTATAGTAGATAAACTTGTTGTAAAATGATGCGTTGCTCTTGCTACCAATGTAACAGTATCACCACTATTGTCTTCTACACCTAAGCCTGCACTAATTCCTCCTTGCTCATAGGTCATCCCAATGGCGCCATTGTACATTGGATAGGTATCCCCATAAGATGGATACAAAAGGTCGAATCTTTCTTTCGTAAAAAATAACCAATTGTTTTGGTCAAAATATTTTGCATGATTTTTTCCAATTTGATCCTGGAAAGATTTTTGCCAAGGTGTTAACACATCATGTAAAGGCTCAGCTGCAGGGGCAAAATAATAAGGCGCGTTGTATCCTTGCTCATGAAAATCTACATGCACTTGGGGGTACCAACTTTGGTAAAGTGGTATTCTTTGTTGTGTCTCTAATTGTGTTTGCCAAGCCCAATCTCTGTTCAAATCAAAATTATAATGATTGGTTCTTCCTGCAGGCCAAGGCTCCATATGTTCTCTCGCTGATGGGTCTGTATTGTATGTTGATCCAACTGCATTGTTATACCAGTTCACATATCTATCACGACCATCCGGATTGATACAAGGATCAATCATGACCACCGTATTTTTTAACCAATTTTTAGTTTCGTTGTTTTTGGGATCCACTAACGCAAACAATGTCAACATCGCTGCTTCTGAAGATGCAGGCTCATTGCCGTGCACATTGTAGCTTAACCAAACGATTCCCGGTTGATTTAAATCTTGCACTGAACCATCTACTAGCCCAAGATTATGTTTTCTAATTTGCTCTAAATTTTTAATGTTTTCTGCGGTACCAATAGCTGCTACCATCAAATCTCTTCCTTCGTTGGTCTTACCATAAGGAATGATTTTTACCATGTCAGACTTAGCAGCTGCAATAGCCGTAAAATAATTGACAATTTGGTGGTGTCTAGTAAAGCGTGTTCCAACTTTATAACCCAAAAATTGTTCTGGACTCAATACTTGAGCGCACAATGAAAATGGAAGGAGCATTAAACTTACCCACAAAATGGATTTAAACACAGATTTTTGTTGCATAAAATAGCTATTAATTGAGCTTAAAAATAGTGATTTTAGGGGTGGTAAAAGGCCACAATGGTAGATAGTTTTACACAACCCTACGCATGACTTGTTGATACCTAAATAATTAAGTAATTTAACGGTTCAATCTAACTTCTATGAAACAGAAATTTCAGGTTTTTTGCCTCCTTGTTTTGGCCTTATTTCAGATGAGCAATTCAGGCAGTGCACAGCAATTTTTTAAGCAACATCCTCAAATCAATCCCTATCAATACACTATTGTGAAGGAGCAATCCTTTCAAAAAGCAGCAGTGACTTCCGCGCATCCATTAGCAAGTATGGTGGGTGCAGCAATCATGAAAGACGGAGGCAATGCTTTTGATGCTGCCATAGCGGTTCAATTTACACTAGCTGTAGTCTTTCCAGGAGCAGGCAATATTGGTGGTGGTGGATTTTTATTGTCTAGAAATACTGAAGGTGTTTTAATGGGCATAGACTTCCGTGAAGCAGCTCCAGATAAAGCAAGTAGAGATATGTATTTAGATGAAAAAGGCAACCCCATAGATGGCATGTCTAAATTAGGCGCATCTGCATCTGGTGTCCCAGGCAGTGTAGCAGGTATGTTTAGCGCACATGCATTTGCAAAAAAGACCATGAAACAACTTTTACAACCAGCTTATGAATTAGCAGCTGGTGGATTTGTGATCACAGAAAGTGAAGCAAGAAGCTTAAATGGGGAACGAAAAAACTTTATCAAATATAGCGCGCAAGCATCTGCCTTTACAAGAAAAGAAAATTGGAAAGCTGGTGACACTTTGTATCAACCAGAATTGGCAGCTACCATCCTTCGTATTCAACAAAATGGTAAAGCCGGATTTTATGAAGGCGAAACTGCAGCTATGATTGTAGAAGAGATGAAAAATAGTAAAGGCGTAATTAGTTTAGAGGATTTAAAAATATATACCCCAAAATTTAGAAAGCCAATTGAATTTGATTACAGAGGACACCATATCATCAGTTTTGCACCTCCATCAAGTGGTGGTATATTAATAGCACAAATGATGCAAATGATTGCCCCCTATCCATTAACTACAATGGGTGCCAACACATTTGAATCTGTAAGTTTAATGGTAGAAGCTCAAAGAAGAGCCTATGCTGATAGAGCAGAACATATGGGTGATCCAGATTTCTGGAAAGTGCCTACTACCACTTTGACAAGCAATGCTTATGCGCAGGAACGTATGAAAGACTTCCAACCAGGTGTTGCAGGAAATAGTAAAATGATTCAAGCCGGTGTCGCAAAAGAAAGTGAGGAAACAACCCATTTTAGTGTGATAGACGAGTCTGGAAATATGGTCTCTGTTACCACCACGCTAAATGGTGGTTATGGTAACAAAACCATTGTTGGAGGCGCTGGTTTTCTTTTAAATAATGAAATGGACGACTTTAGTATTAAACCAGGAGTGCCCAATATGTATGGTGCATTAGGTGGTGAAGCCAATTCGATTCAACCAGGAAAAAGAATGTTGAGTTCAATGACACCTACCCTTGTGATAAAAAACAATCAACCCTATATCACCATTGGTACACCAGGTGGTACAACCATACCAAACCAAGTATATGAAGGCTTAGTGAATATCATTGACCATAATATGTCTTTAAAAGCTGCTATTGATGCACCAAGGTTTCACCATCAACATATTCCTGATAACATAAACGTTGAAGCAGATTTTCCAGAAAAAACAATCAATACCTTAAAAGAAAAGGGATACATAGTGAATAAAAGATATGCATTTGGTAGAATGGATGGCATCATGATACTTCCTAACGGGAACAGGGTTGCCGCAGGTGATAAACGAGGTGATGATAGTGTTGCAGGGTATTAATGCATTTAAAATAAATAAACAAAACCCCCTTGGTCAAAAATAAGCTCATTTATATTCGGATACTGATTGCCAGTTTTGTGGGATTGCTATTGCTCTCCTACTTGCTCTTACTTTTACCAATCGTGCAAGAAAAGATTGGTCGTAAGATTGCGTCTAATATTAGCCAGTCCTTGGGAACTGAATTTCAATTAGAGGGTTTAAGTTTTTCCTTATTCAATAGAGTAGATATCAAAAATATCCTCATAAGAGATCAACAAAAAGATACTTTGTTGTTTGCACAAACGCTTAAACTTAGGGTCACTGACTTATTGTTCTCTAGTAAGGACCCAGTGCTTGGGTATATTGGATTAGAGCAAGCAAAAGTTTTTTTACACAGAAAAACTCCGGTATGGAATTATCAATTTATAGTCGACCATTATAAATCAAATGATACTAGCAAGTCATCCGACCAACCATTTGATTTAAAGAAAATTGATTTTACCAATATTCAATTTATCCAAGACGATGAATGGATAGGATCCACCACAAAATTCGAAGCCAAACATGTGCTTGCTAATTTCAACCAATTCAAAGGTAAAAAAATTGAAATTGAAAAACTCATACTTGACAAACCCTTTTACTATCTTTTAGACAAGCCCGGATTAGCTCCTACCAAAAAAACAGAAAGGAAAAAGTCCCTCAAAAAGGAAATGCATTTTAATCCATCTGGTTTAAATATAGTTGCTAAAAAAATTGAAATTGTTCAAGGGAAAATTTGGATTGAATACGGATTTGGGCAGCCCGTTCCTCATTTTGATGAGGAGCATATTCGGATGCAAGATCTGAATGCCAGTATTGATAACGCAAATTTTATTGCAGATACCATCAGAGGAAATGTAAAATTATCCTTGAAAGAAAGATCAGGCTTTGTGATCAAAAAATTGGCTACCCAATTTAGAATGACCCCACAAATTATGGAATTTGCTGCCTTGGCCTTAAAAACAAATAATAGCAGTATTGGCAATTATTATGCCATGGAATACCAAGACTTTAATCCTGACTTTAGAGCATACATGCGCAAGGTGAACATGCGTGCTAATATTGCCAAGTCAATTGTGGCTTTTGATGATATTGCCTTTTTTGCCCCAGCACTAAAAAATATTAATCAAAAAATTACGACCAGTTTTAACTTCAATGGAACAGTGGATAATTTTAAAGTAGCACAATTTGGCGCACAGTATGGTCAGTCTTTTGTGCAAGCTGCTATTGCAATGAAAGGTCTTCCCAACATGAAGCAAACAAAGATTCAAGTGAATCAATTGAATGCAAAAACCAATATACTCGATTTAGGAAGCTGGATACCCGACATCAAGCAATTAAAAAATCTACCTTTAGACGCATTTGGAAATCTTTATTTTCAAGGAGGTTTAGCTGGTACAATTTATGATTTTAAGACAAATGGTACCATTGCTTCAGATATTGGAACAGCATTAACCAGTATACACTTACAATTTCCAGCCAACAATGAGCCCATTTATGATGGTAATATTGTTACAACAAAATTGAACGCTGGTAAATTATTTGATATACCATCCTTAGGTCTGTTAAATTTCAAGGGTAAGATTGCGGGTAGTTCATTCAAACTGGATAAGATAAAAACAAATATCGAAGGTCTGATTGACTCCATTCAGTTAAATGGATATACCTACGCACAAATACAAACCAATGGTATCCTACAGAAGCAATCTTATAATGGTACAATAAAAATTAAAGACCCCAATATTAATTTCATAAGCAACTTAGAAGTTGATTTTCAAAATGCCACTCCTACTTTTAATGCAGTGGGTTATTTAACCAATGCCAATTTAAGTGCCCTTAAGTTTTCAAATAATGCGATTCAGTTAACAGGTTTATTAGACATTAATTTTTCGGGCTCCAATATTGATAACTTCATTGGCTCTGCAAAATTCTACAATGGGAAATTAAAAAGTGCTACCAACACCATCAACTTTGATTCTGTTGCTTTAAAGTCCAATATTACAAATGGTAATAAGCAAATCAGTTTGTCCAGTGATGATATCCAAGCTAGTATTGTAGGAAAATTCAATATCAATCAATTGCCAAATAGTGTTCAATATTTTTTACAAGGTTATTTCCCTAATTATATAAAAAACTTAAAGGAAGCCCCAGTCAATCAGCAATTTTCATTCCAAGTAAACACCGCCTACTTTGAACCCTATATCAGAATTTTTAAAAATGAGTTTTCAGGGTTTAATAATATGGCCATTAGTGGTACAATTAATACCGATAAACAATCCCTTCAATTACAAGCGAAGCTCCCTTATGTTCAATGGGGTAAATATGCTATTTCAAATGGTATCATTGGTGGAACTGGTAATAAAGACAGTTTAAAAATTGACCTAACAGCCAACTCATTTAATCTAACTGATAGCTTTAAATTAAATAGTACAAAATTACGCATCACCACTTCGAAAGACCAATCTTTATTTAAATTAAATGCAGAAAGTACATCTGCCCTTGCCTATATTTCATTTGAAGGAAAGGTGAAGACCTATACTGATGGGCTAAGCATCCAATGGGCCCCTTCTTATTTTATTTTAAATGAAAAACAATGGACGATTCAAAATGAAGGTGAAATTTCATTAAGAAAAAATAATACTTACGCAAAAGGATTTAGTATCTCACAAGGGTTGCAAAAAATTGCAATTCAAAATCACCCAAAAGATGCCAATGGATTACAGGTAACAATTGAAAATGTGATTTTAGGAGATTTGACCAATCTATTTTTTAGTTACCCTAAACTAGAAGGTATCACGAATGCTACCGTCAATTTAAATAAAATCAATGATCAATTTTCATTGAACCTAAATAGCACTATCAATCAATTTAGTTTTAACTCAACACTACTAGGCACGACTACCCTTAAAGCGGATTATGATGCTAAAACAGGTATCGTTCCATTTGATTTAAATAGTCCAAATGATAGCTATCATTTAGCTGCAAAAGGCACTTATGCTATTCTAGACAGTCTAAACCCATTGGATGCAACTTTAACGCTGAGCCAATCTAATTTTGGATTGATTGAAGAATTTATTGGAGGGGTCTTGACTAATTTAAAAGGAAAAGCGACAGGCGCCATTCATTTTGGCGGACGCATTGAAAATCCTGATTTAAGGGGTGTTGCTACCATCAAAGATGCCGCATTCAAAGTTGACTATACAAAAGTTGACTATTTCCTTCCAAATGCTACGATACAATTTACAGATGAGGGCATCGACTTTGGTACCATTCAAGTGAAAGATCAATTGAACAGAATGGCCCAATTTAAAGGAAAGATTTTGCATCAAAGCTTTAAGCACCTTGTTTATGATATGGAAATGCAAAGTCCAAAAATTGAACTCTTAAATACGGATGTCATAGACAATAGCAACTTTTACGGACAAGCTGTCGGTAAAGCCACAATGACTATACGAGGACCTGAAGAAAATATCAAGATGTCGATCAATGCCGAGGTCAATGATAGTTCACATATTTATCTACCCAATAGAACAAGTAAAGAAACGGGCAAATCAGAATTCATTGTCTTTAAAAAAATAGGTAAATCAATCATCACTAATGCAGAAACACCAACCTATAATCTTGTGGTGGATCTAGATGTGAGTGCTGATAATAAAACGCAGATAGATGTCATATTAGACGAACTAACAGGTGATGTCATTAAAGCAATAGGAAATGGACGCATTAAAATTAGAGCTGGTAATATTGAACCACTCACCATGCGCGGCAAGTACAATATTGAAAGCGGAAAATATGATTTCAACTTCCAATCATTTATTAGAAAGCCATTTGAATTGATACCAGAGGCAGGTAACTTTATTGAATGGACAGGTAATCCTTATGAAGCAGATATACATGTAGATGCTAGGTATACAGCAGAAAGAGTGAGTTTGAATGAATTGGTGGGAAACGCCAATTTTAGCAATGCGGTAAAATCATATCGAGGCAATGTCTTTGTGATTGCAGCACTAAGAAACAAATTGGCGAGACCTGATATTCAATTCACTTTAGCATTCCCTCCCGGGAATCCTATTAGCACGGATAACGAGTTCTCACAATTTATTACAAGGCTAGAACGTGACGAGAATGAAATTATCAAACAGGTTTCATTCTTAATTGTTTTCAATTCATTTGCGCCTGTTGGTTTCAATACTGGAAATAGCAATAATGCCTACAGTGTGACCACCATTGGGATTAATTCCATCTCACAATTATTAACCAAGGAAATCAATAAATCTGTCACTAATTTATTAAATAAAGTGACAGGCGATCAAAGCCTGCGTTTTGATATAGGTTCAAAAGTATACAATAGTGGTAGTCTTCTAGACCCTACTGGCGCTGGCATCGCAATCAATTCCAATACGATAGATCGTCAAAGGGTGAATTTTAAATTTGGCCGTAGCTTTTTTAAAGATAAAGTAATCGTCAATTTAGGAGGTGATTTTGACTTTAATTTAAGAGCCGCTTCGAGTATTGAAAATAATAATTTTCAGTGGTTACCAGATTTGAATATTGAATTCGTCTTAACTAAAGATAGAAAACTAAGAACCATTGTCTTTAACCGTAATAGTTTAGACATCATTGGTGGCAACATGGGAAGAAGAAATCGTCAGGGGGTGAGTATCTCCTATCGAAAAGATTTCGAAAATTTTATTTTCTAGCTAAGATAGGCGCTGGTATTTTTTGACAATTTTTAAATCGGTACACATAAAAGATTCTAAGTACCACGCCCCTTTCTTGAATTTGAATACTATCTGTTTTACCCATTTTTTCAAAATAGGGCAAAATTAAATTGGTAGGATTGAATGGTAGATTGGAGGGCTGTATAAAGTAGGCATCCTGCCCTAATTGCACACTAGGTTGGTCTTGATTGATCCAAGCAAATTTGTGCACATCTTCAATGGACCCTATTGCTATCACTTGTTTTTGGATGGGTCTAGCAGTATAAAATAAAATATGCCCCGCAGGAAACCATTTAGAGACGATAATAGGTGCTTTAGCACGCATGATGGCATTCTTTTCATCTTGTTCTGTAAGGGTCTTGAAATCAGCGCTAAATTGCGTCCACCCTGTTACATCATTGATTGGATTGTACTCCCCTAAATTTTCTTGGCTTTTCGAACCTAATTGGAAAGGGAATATATGCACCAAGCCAATCAATCCAATCACTAAGACCACCAAAAATCCTAGGGCCCATTGAATTAACTTTGGGAAAATGGTAGTGGACAGTTCGGACCAATAAATTCCAGCTAATAAAAATAAAACAATAAAACCTGGGCCTGTCCAATGTGGTAAAGTTGGATTGAATAATGAGATGCCCCAAAATAACACAATCAAAGGAAGACTAAGCCATAACAATAGAGCTACAATTGGAGCCGAATTATGGTTGGGTATATTTTGATTTTGAACAATTGATTTTAATTTTTTAAACCGAATCAATGGAATCAGGCAGCTGATATACACCAATGGATTTTGATAAAATATTTCTCCCGCAATTTGTTGTAACAAACTTGCCACTTGAATTCCAGAATGCAATACCCGCTTAGAATGAAATGTATACGTAATAAAATCATTGTCAAAATTCCAATACACAATAGGAATCAAAGTAGCTAGCGTAATAAGCACTGCAATATATAAAAATGGTTGCTTAAGCGTTTTTATTTGATGGAATAAAATAAATCCTCCAAACCCCACCCATAAATACAATCCATGCACTTTACTTAATGTGGCTAGTCCAATCAAAGAACCTAAAACAATCCAATGGATGGCAGTAAATAAATGCGGCTTTACAACCCATTTTGCCATTAAGTAAATACTCCCTGTAAAAAATAAAAGTTGTGGGCTGTCAGGCATAATAAATAAGCCTGCAATGATACTTGTGTAGATAGAACAGTTATACAATAATGCTGCAATCCATCCTGCACGTTCGGTATGTATTAAAGTCCCTGTTCTAAAAACAATCCAAGTAGAGATGGCTGCAGCAAGGATACTTCCAAGACGCATGGATAAAGTGGAGACCCAATTTAAATTGAGGGTGGATAGTTGAATCAGCCAACCCACCATTGGCGGATGATCAAAATGATTCCAGTCAGGTTGAACTGCGTAGGTATAATAATACACTTCATCATTGCCCAATTCCAGTAAAAAAGACAAAGCTATTTTTACAATGACTGCAATTCCGATTAACCAGATTGTCTTTTTAGGATAATCTACCTTTGAATATTGCATGGACCAGTAATTAAATTATGATTTGCTAGCAGCTTGATCTACGAACCATGTTGTTGCAAGATGATATCCTTTTAACCCTAAGCCAACAATGGAACCAACTACTTTGGCAGAGACATGCGATATTTTTCTGAAATCTTCACGAGCATGTATATTGCTAATATGTACTTCTATCACAGGTGTTTGAATAGATGCAATGGCGTCACCGATGGCAACAGAAGTATGCGTATAGGCTGCTGGGTTTAAGATCATACCATCTTGGTTAAAACCATATTCTTGAATCGCATTCACAAGCTCCCCTTCTACATTTGATTGAAAATAAGTGAAATTAACTTGAGGAAAAGCTTGTTTTAATTGCAGTAAGCAATCTTCAAAGCTTTCATTACCATACACATTTGGTTCACGCTTGCCCAATAAATTTAAATTAGGTCCGTTGATGATGGTAATATTAAGCATGCATTGGATTTTTGAAAAGTAAAATTAATTCGCTTTCATTAAAGCGATAAAATCGTCAAATAAATAACGGCTATCATGTGGACCAGGAGTTGCCTCTGGATGATACTGGACACTGAATGCAGGACGATCTTTCAAACGAATCCCTTCGATAGAATCATCATTTAAATTCAGGTGCGAAATCTCCACATTCGCATGGGCTTTAACGGCATCCGGATTCACACCAAAACCATGATTCTGTGTTGTGATTTCTGATCGGCCTGTGATGACATTTTTTACTGGATGATTTAATCCTCTATGACCATGATGCATTTTAAAAGTTGGGATATCATTGGCCAATGCCAATAATTGATGCCCTAAACAAATACCAAATAAAGGTTTCTTCTCTTCTAAAATGGCTTTAATTGTTTTCACCGCATAATCCATTGGCGCTGGATCACCAGGACCGTTTGATAAAAAATAACCAGTAGGATTGAATGCTTTTAAGGTTGCAAAGTCTGTCTTTGCAGGATGCACTCTTACATGCGCTCCTCTATCAATTAAACATTGTAAAATATGTTGCTTCACTCCAAAATCTAAAACAGCTACTTTAATAGGCGAATGCACATCTCCTAATTCATATACTTCCTTGGTACTTACTGTACTTGCTAATTCTAAACCATCCATACTAGGCACTTTTGCTAGTTGCGCTTTTAATGCATCAACATCTAAATTATCCGAAGAAATAATACAGTTCATGGCGCCACTTGTTCTTACATGTGCTACCAATACCCTTGTATCTAGCCCTTCAATAGAAACAATATTATTCTCAATTAAATAGTCATTTAAATTTCCATCGGCTTGAGCACGACTAAACTTTTCTTCTAAATTTCTTCCAATTAAACCATGAATTTTTACAGACTTACTTTCAACGTCTGTTGCTTTAACACCATAATTACCAATGTGCACATTGCTCATGATGATAATTTGTCCAGTATAACTTGGGTCAGTAAAGACTTCTTGATACCCAGTCATTCCAGTATTAAAACAAATCTCACCAGTGGTGGTTCCAATTTTTCCAAAAGCTTGACCATGAAAAACGTTCCCATCTGCTAAAACTAAAATTGCTGGTTGTGTGGCCATATCGGTAGGTTGATTTAATTATTCAAAAATAGGCAAAAAAAAGGCAAGACCAAAGTCTTGCCTTATATGTAAAATGAATTAATTCATTATTCAGCTTTTGGAGTCTCTTCCGCAGATGCTTCAGCACTTGCTTCTGGAGTTGGCTCAGTTGCTACTTCTTCTGCTGGAGCTTCTTCAGCCTTAGCAGCAGCTGCTTTAGGAGCAGCAGTAGTTGCTTTGCTTCTACGTGTCTTTTTAGCTGGTTCAGTCGCAGAAGCGATAGAATTACCATAAATATCGTTGAAGTCAACCAATTCGATCATCGCTTTTTCAGCATTGTCACCTGGACGAATACCTAATTTGATGATTCTAGTATAACCGCCTGGACGTGTAGCAATTTTAGGCGCAACCACTGTAAATAATTCCTTTACAGCAGCTTTGTCGTTTAAATAACTAAACACAACTCTGTGATTGTGACTGATTTCTTCCTTGCTAGCCGATTTCTTAGTCTTAGTAATTAATGGCTCAACGTATTTTCTTAAAGCTTTTGCTTTCGCTAAAGTTGTAACAATACGCTTGTGCGTAATAATTTGACAAGCTAAGTTCATCAATAAGGCTTCTCTGTGAGCCTTTTTTCTTCCAAGGTTGTTTTGTTTGTCTCCGTGACGCATGACATTTATGTTTTATCCTTACACCGTGTCAGGAATTGTAAGGTTTGAGCTTTCGCTCGGTTATAAATAGTGATTTACAAAATCTTTGCAGACTATTGTAAATCTAATTTGTCTAATCCTAATTTACCTAAGTCCATTCCAAAGCTCAATCCTCTTTCGATCAATACTTGCTCGATTTCAGATAAAGACTTTTGACCAAAGTTTCTGAACTTCATTAGATCTTCTTGCTCATATTGTACCAATTCGCTCAAGCTGTTAATTTTAGCAGCTTTCAAGCAATTGAACGCACGAACAGACAAGTCTAGATCTTCCAATGGCGTCTTCAATACTTTTCTTAATTGCAATACTTGCTCATCTACCACATCTTCTTTCTTATCTTCTTTGTTGTCGAAGGTAATGTTCTCGTCTGTGATGATCATAAAGTGTTGGATCAAGATTCTAGAAGCTTGCTTAACAGCATCTTCTGGGTGGATTGTTCCGTCTGTAGCAACTTCCAAGATTAATTTTTCATAATCTGTTCTTTGCTCCACACGATAGTTCTCCATCACGTATTTCACGTTCTTGATTGGGGTGTGAATAGAATCAATCGCGATATAACCAAATGGCATATCTTTTAATTTATTCTCTTCAGCTGGAATATATCCACGACCTTTTTGGATCGTTAATTCAATCTCTAATTTAGCAGAAGGATCCATGAAACAAATCACTAATTCTGGGTTCATCACCTGGAACTGTTGAGACGCTTCACCAATATGACCTGCGTTAAATTCACTACCACCTTTGATAGATAAAGTAATTTTTTCAGAACTCACATCTTGATCTGCCTTACGCTTAAAACGAACTTGCTTTAAGTTTAGGATCATTTCTGTTACGTCTTCGGTAATACCTTTGATTGTAGCAAATTCGTGATCTATCCCTTCAATTTTAATACCTACGATAGCAAAGCCTTCTAAAGAGCTTAATAAAACTCTTCTTAAAGCGTTTCCTAATGTCAAACCAAAGCCTGGCTCCAATGGACGGAATTCGAACTGTCCTTCGAAATCATTTGCTTTTTGTAAAACAATCTTATCTGGTTTTTGAAAACTTAATATAGCCATGTTACTACTTTTTTTTATTTTGATTCTTTCATTTGAAAGAAATTGTGTTAAGTGCTACCTACTATTTAGAGTACAATTCTACAATCAATTGCTCCTTGATATTCTCAGGAACTGCTTCGCGCTCAGGCATTGTAATAAAAGTACCAGTGTTGGTCGTTTCATTCCAATCCACCCAGCTAAACTTAGTGTTTCTAGCACGTTGCTTGCTTACAATAGAAGAATTGTGTGCACTCTTAGGACGATAAGTGATAACATCACCTGGACGACATGTATAAGAAGGCACATTGGTTACATCACCATTTACAGCGATGTGCTTATGCGCAACCAATTGACGAGCTTCAGGACGGCTAGCAGCCAATCCCATTCTGAAAATTGTATTGTCTAAACGAGACTCTAATAATTTAATCAAGTTTTCACCAGTAACGCCTTTTAAACGAGCTGCTTCTTCAAATGTTTTACGGAATTGACGCTCTAATACACCATAAGTATATTTAGCTTTTTGCTTTTCTCTTAACTGTAACGCGTACTCGCCTAATTGCTTACGCTTGCGTTGCGCACCGTGTTGTCCTGGAGGGTTGCTGTTTTTACCCAACCATTTAGCGTTCCCTAAGATAGGTTCACCGAAAATGCGGGAAATTTTTGTTTTGGGGCCTGTGTAACGTGCCATAATGTTGCTTTTTTTTGATTTTTTAGTGTCGACGCATCATCAGTAAAAATCTAAAATCAATGATGCATCCTGGTTTATGAATAGTTATTAAAACTCGTAATAATTATACTCTTCTTTGTTTAGGAGGACGACATCCGTTATGTGGCATAGGCGTTACGTCACGGATAGAAATCACTTCTATACCAGATTGAGAGATAGAACGGATAGCGCCTTCTCTTCCAGAACCTGGACCTTTTACAAAAACTTCTACTCTTTTAACACCAGCATCTAACGCTACTTTCGCTGCGTCTGCTGCTGCCATTTGAGCTGCGTATGGTGTGTTCTTTTTAGAACCTCTGAAGCCCATTTTACCTGCACTACTCCAGCTGATCACTTGACCTGCTTTGTTTGTGAAAGCGATAATTAAATTGTTGAATGTTGCACTGATACGAACTTCTCCAGAAGCGTCTACTTTAACGACTCTCTTCTTTGAAGCGGCTTTTGCACTGTTTTGTGCTTTGTTTGGTTTTGCCATTTTTTTTGAGGTGTGCCCTAAAAACTTGTAAGAATACAGGTCAAAAGAGCGGGTTATTTAAAATGAAATTCCGCCGAAGCGGAAACCGAGTAAATCTCCCCTGAACTTTGTAGTCAGGATCTAATTTTATTCGGATTTATATAAGAATAGGCAGTCACTATGGTGACTACCTATCTAATGTTTTATTTCTTAGCTACTTTCTTCTTACCAGCAACTGTCTTACGCTTACCCTTACGAGTACGTGCGTTCGTCTTAGTACGTTGGCCACGAACAGGTAAACCTTTTCTGTGACGCAATCCACGGTAACAAGCGATATCTAACAAACGCTTAATGCTCATAGAAACTTCACTACGTAAAGCACCTTCTACTTTGAATTCAGCATTGATGATATTACGAATCGCAGTTTGCTCATCGTCATTCCACTCATTTACTTTTTTGTCGTAACTGATGTTTGCTTTGTTTAAGATGTATTGAGCTGTAGAATGTCCAATACCGAAAATGTACTGTAGTCCTATTTCTCCTCTTTTGTTTTTTGGTAAGTCGATACCGGCAATACGAGCCATATGCTAAAACTTGATTTTTTGTTAATTTTTATTTTCTAAAAACTTTAGCGTCTCCGCTAAAAGTCTTACTATCCTTGTCTTTGCTTAAAGCGAGGGTTCTTTTTGTTGATCACAAATAATACGCCTTTACGCTTCACGATTTTGCAATCGGCACTACGTTTTTTGATAGATGCTCTAACTTTCATCTTTTTGTTTTTAAATATTTATTCCTAATGTTTTTTAAACGCTTTTGTGGAAATAGATTCAGCTTATTTATGTCTGAAAATAATTCTTCCCCTTGTTAAGTCATACGGACTCATCTCCACTCCTACTTTATCACCTGGCAAAATTCTGATGTAGTGCATACGCATTTTACCAGATATTGTTGCTAAGATTTCGTGACCATTTTCAAGCTTTACTCTGAACATAGCATTGCTCATTGCTTCTATAATTACTCCATCTTGTTTAATCAGCGGTTGTTTTGACATACTTATTTTGGGGTTGCAAAGATATGGAAATGAATGGATTTACGAAAAATAAACCCCGAAATATTAAAA
>CAMBDE010000033.1 GCA_945865295.1 Chitinophaga pinensis
AGTATAAACTTGGTCAAGAAGCAATAAACGCCTATCTTTGCCGTCCAAACATCGCGAGGTAGAGCAGCGGTAGCTCGTCGGGCTCATAACCCGAAGGTCGGAGGTTCGATCCCTTCCCTCGCAACATCTAATCCCGCTCCCGATTCCTATCGAGAGCGGATTTTTTTTGTCGTAAGTTTGTATTATTAAAGAAAAGGAATGAAAGTCGGTTTTGTGAACATATTTGGTAAGCCTAATGCAGGAAAGAGCACTTTACTGAACGCCATTATGGGCGAGAAGATGGCTATTGTATCCTCCAAGGTTCAAACCACAAGGCATAGAATCAAAGCCTTTTTGAATAAGGAAGACGAGTATCAAATCATTTTTTCGGATACGCCAGGAATCATTGATCCTAAGTATAAGTTACATGAGAAGATGATGGGGGCAGTCAAATCTGCTTTGGAAGATGCGGATTTGGGGCTTTTAATGGTGGATGTTCGTGATGATTTTGACGAAATAGACGCCATGTTTACTGCATTGAGGCTTAAAGTGCCATGTATTGTGGTCATGAATAAGTCGGATTTAGCAGAAGGTGGCAGGGTAAAAGAGGCAAATGCCTTTTTTAGCACAAAACCTTATTGTTCTAAAATAATTTCTATTAGTGCGTTGAATAACAGTGATATAGAAAGGTTATTAAAAGTAATTTTACAACTCATTCCAGAAGGTGGACATCCATTCTTTGACCAGTCTGACTTGAGTGATCTGCCAACTAAGTTCTTTGTAAGTGAAATCATAAGGGAGAAGATTTACCAGTTGTTTGGGGAAGAAATCCCATACCATACAGCGGTCTTGGTAAATTCATTTAAGGAGCAACCCCTTTTAGTAAAGATTCAGGCAGACATTGTGGTGAATAGAGAATCACAAAAGGCGATCATTATTGGGGAGAAGGGTAAGTTGATCAAGGAGATTGGCACATTGGCGAGAAAGGATATTGAGGCTTTTATAGGTTCCAAGGTCTACTTGGAGTTACTAGTAAAAGTGAAGCCTAAGTGGAGAGACAATGAGTTGAAGTTGAAAGAATTTGGATATTAATAGTATTTTATATTCAATGGTATTAAGTTATTGATATATAGTATTTTAAGATAGTTTATTTGATTATTAAATTTAAGTTTTATGAGTTTTACAGTCGCTATAGTAGGAAGGCCCAATGTTGGGAAAAGCACACTGTTCAATCGCTTTTTAGAAGAGCGCAAGGCCATTGTAGATGATATAAGTGGTGTTACAAGAGACCGTCAATATGGTGTGACAGAATGGAATGGCAAAAATTTCAACGTCATTGATACAGGCGGTTTTGTGCCTGATTCAAGTGATATGTTTGAGACGGAAATCAGAAAGCAAGTAAGAATCGCGATTGACGAAGCCAACTGTATCATCTTTATGGTGGACGCAGCAGTAGGTATGACCGATTTAGATGCAGCCATGGCCGATATGCTGAGAAGAACAACTAAACCAGTATTAGTGGTTGCCAATAAGGTGGACAATTCAAATAGGGCATTAGACGCAACTGAATTCTATAGCATGGGTTTTGAGCACAACTATTTTGTGAGTTCTATATCTGGAAGTGGCACTGGGGATTTATTGGATGCGGTGACTAGTTTTATTACAGAAGTGCAACCAACAGATGAGGAATTGGAAGCAGCAGACAATGTGCCTAAAATTGCCATTATTGGACAACCAAATGTGGGCAAGTCATCCTTACTAAATGCTTTTATAGGTCAAGAAAGAACCATTGTGAGTGATATCGCTGGAACTACCAGAGATACCATTCATACGCATTATAATATGTTCCAAAAGGAGTTTATCTTGATTGATACTGCCGGAATTAGAAGAAAGAATAAGGAAAAAGACGACCTAGAGTTCTATTCTGTGATTCGTGCGATTAAAGCCATGGATGAAGCAGATGTATGTTTAATGGTGATAGACGCTGTAAAAGGCATCACAGCGCAGGATCTAAGTATATTTAGCCTTGCTGCTAAAAAGGGTAAGGGCATTGTGTTTTTAGTGAATAAATGGGATTTAGTCCCTAAGGAAACCAATACGGCTAGAGACTATGAAAAAAGGCTAAAAGACAAACTGGCACCTTTTACAGATGTGCCGATCCTATTTATTTCAGCCGTAGAAAAAACCCGTATTTTTAAAGCAATCGAGCTGGCATTGGATGTATATGAGAATAAACATCGTAAAATTCCAACCTCTAAGTTGAATGATATCATGTTAAAGGCGATTGAGAAATACCAGGCTCCTGTGGTTAGGGGACATGTAATCAAGATCAAATTTGTACAGCAGTTACCTACCCGAGTGCCAAGTTTTGCTTTTTTCACCAATTTCCCTGATGACGTAAAGACGCCGTATAGAAATTACCTGGAAAACCAGGTGAGGGCTAATTTCAATTTTACGGGGGTGCCAGTACGTATCTACTTCAGAAAGAAGTAGTTAGCACTTAAAAACTATGGATTTGCTGTTAATTATAAAATAACATGAATTTAATTAGTTAAATTTTGGTGAATGTATTGTTAAACCCTATCTTCGCTCTCGTATTTTTTATACTAAACTTAAAACATTAAAAATGAAAAAAGTATTCGCAATTTTCGCTATCGCTGCATTAACTGCATGTGGTGGTGCTTCTACTGAAGCTACAACTGATTCTTCTGCTGTTGCTGTTGATTCTTCTGCTGTTGCCGTTGATTCTTCTGCTATGTCAATGGATTCAACTGCTACTGATTCTGCTGCTACTAAGTAGTTCTAGAAGTTTTTTAAATAACTTCTTGCAAGAAGGTCCTTCCCGAAATTTTGGGAAGGATTTTTTTTTGTGCCTAACTGAAGGCGGTTTCTTACATTTGATTCCTTTTGGCATTAATATTGCCTATATATATGCAGACAGATATAGCCTATTCATCAATGAAGGCTTATGTCATTTTGACTAGAATTATAAAAACTTAAGACATTGGATAAACAATTTTTATTTAAAACAGAAGAAGACAACGAGTTCATTCCCTTATTCACTTTTAATGAGCAGGATATGGAAAATGAACCACCGCTTGTTATAGAAGAAATGATCCCAATCCTACCTTTAAGAAACACCGTATTGTTTCCTGGGGTAGTCATTCCAATTACAGTTGGAAGAGATAAAAGCATTCAAGCAGTGAAAGCAGCTTATGCTAAAGATAAATTAGTGGGGGTATTGGCACAAAAAGATGGGAATGTAGAAGATCCCAATCCAGCAGATTTATGTGCGATAGGAACTGTGGCAAAGATCATTAAAATGATTAAGATGCAAGACGGAGGGACCACCATTATCATTCAAGGTAAAAAGCGTTTTGAGTTATTGGAGATGGTAGAGGAAGATCCTTTTTTCAAAGGGAAAGTGAAGTTAATTGAAGACTTTCCTGTACAAAAAGACGATAACCATTTTGAGGCTTTGTTGTCTACCATAAAAGATCTAGCTGCACAGATCATTCAGTTGTCTCCTAATTTTCCTTCAGAGGCAACCATGATTTTAAAAAATATTGAAAGCCCTCTTTTCTTGGTCAATTTTGTTGGTAGCAATTTAAATATTGAATTACAAGAAAAGCAAGGCTTATTAGAAATCAATGGTGTGAAGGAGAAAGCAGAAAAACTTGTGGAGTTCTTACAAAAAGAGTTGCAATTTGTAGAGCTAAAGAATAAAGTAGCCAATAAGACCAGAACGGAAATCGACAAACAACAAAGAGATTATTTTTTACAGCAACAACTTAAGAGCATCAAGGATGAGTTAGGAGGTGATCCTAACGAACGCGAAGTGGCTGAAATGAAAAAGAAGGCAGAGCATAAAAAATGGCCTGATGCTGCAAAAAAATTATTTCAAAATGGTTTAGAAAAATTGGAGCGTATGCATCCAAGCACACCAGATTATTCTGTGGTGTACAATCACCTTGATTTATTATTAGACCTTCCTTGGGATGAATATACAGATGATAACTATGATTTGAAGCACGCTAAGAAAGTATTAGATGATGATCATTATGGGATGGGTAAAATCAAAAATCGTATTTTAGAATACCTAGCGGTCTTGAAATTGAAGGGAGATATGAAGAGTCCTATTCTATGTTTCTTAGGTCCTCCAGGGATTGGAAAAACTTCTTTAGGCAGGTCCATTGCACATGCGATTGGTAGAAAATATACCCGTGTAAGTTTAGGCGGACTTCATGATGAAAGTGAAATCAGAGGGCATCGTAAAACCTACATAGGAGCCATGCCTGGAAGAATCATTCAAAGCATTCGTAAAATAAAGACGTCCAATCCTGTAATGATATTAGATGAGATTGATAAAATAGGTAAAGACCAAAGAGGAGATCCATCTTCGGCATTACTAGAAGTTTTGGATCCTGAACAAAATCATAGCTTTTATGACAATTATTTAGAATCTGAATATGATTTAAGTAAGACTTTATTTATTGCAACAGCGAATGATATCAGTCAAATTCAGCCTGCTTTAAGAGATCGCTTAGAAATCATTGATCTAAGTGGATATGCGGTAGAGGAAAAAGTTGAAATTGCTAAAAGACATTTGTTCCCTAAGCAAAGATCTTTACATGGTCTAGAGAAATACAATTTCAAAATACAAGATAATGTGTTAGAAAAAGTGATTGAGGATTATACAAGAGAAAGTGGTGTGCGCGAATTGGATCGTCAATTGGCTTCGATCATGCGCTACCAAGCAAAACAAATTGCGTATAAACAAAAAATTAAACCAACTGTAAGTAAATTAGACTTGCTTAAAATTTTAGGTCAACCTAGGTATAGTAATGAGATTTATAAAACAGTGAATATGCCAGGTGTAGCAGTAGGTTTAGCTTGGACTTATGTGGGTGGTGATATTCTATTCATTGAAACTTTACTTTCAGATGGTAAAGGGGAATTAAAATTAACAGGGAACTTAGGTAATGTGATGAAAGAAAGTGCTACAACAGCAATGACCTATTTACAAGCCAACGCAAAAAAAATCGGGGTTGACCCAACATTGTTCACTACTAAGTCTGTTCACATGCACGTTCCTGAAGGTGCTGTTCCTAAGGATGGTCCTAGTGCGGGCATCACCATTTTAACAGCTTTAAGTTCTGCTTATACGGGTAGAAAGGTCAAGCCATTTTTAGCTATGACTGGTGAGATCACACTTAGAGGTCAGGTTTTACCTGTAGGTGGTATCAAAGAAAAAATCTTAGCTGCTAAAAGAGCGGGTATGAAAGAAATTATTCTTTGTTGGCAAAATGAAAAAGATGTGAATGAAATTGACCAAGCTTTTATTAAAGGTGTCAAGTTCTATTATGTGAAAAATATGCAACAGGTGCTAGATTTAGCCCTTGTTTAATTGATTTTTAAATTCCAAACCCTAGCTTTGTTAAATGCGTGGTAAACAATTCATCTACAAGCTAGGGTTTTTTATTGCCTGCTATTTAAATAGTAGTTGTTTCATCGGAGGCAATGTCCTATTTGCTCAGTCTACAGCAGGGAATGCAGTCTACCAATTTTTAAAATTACCTTATTCTGCTAAAGCATCAAGTTTAGGTGGGCTCAATATTAGTTCAATTGGGAATGACCTTGGTTTAGCCATGATGCAACCTGCTTTATTAACAACTAAAATGGATAGGGAATTACAAGTAAGTGTGAAGCCCTATTTTGCAGGCATACAACAATATGATGTAAATGGGGCAAACAAATTAAAATCCGATTGGGTGATCGGATGGGGTGTACATTATATGGACTATGGAAGTATTGCACAAACAGATGTATTAGGCAATGAATATGGGAGCATCAATCCCAATGAATATGCGATTCAGGTGGGTATCGCAAAAACCTATATGGAAAATTTTAATTTTGGTACTCAAATAAAATTCATACAATCCAACTATGGACAATTTAGATCCACTGGCATTGCAATGGATGTGGGCGTAAGATACTTATCGCCTTATGGTTTATCACAATGGAGTATTTTGTTGCAAAATGTAGGGACGCAATTAAAATATTTTCAAGAGCAGGAAGAATTGCCATTGAATTTAATATTGGGGTGGTCCAAAAAATTAGCGAATGCACCCTTGCAATTTTCGGTGACAGCAGAACGATTATCTGTATGGAATGATAACTATTATGACTTAGATTTTTATAATGCGGAGGGGTATAAAAAACCTGGGTCACTTCAAAATCTGTTTAACCACCTAATATTGGGATCACAATTTTATATTGGAGAAAACTTTGAATTAGACCTGGGATACCATTTTGCACGAAGATTCGAATTAAATCTTCCGAATCAACCAAATAGTTTAAATGGATTGAGTGCTGGTTTTGGGTTCCCCTATAAAAGAATTCAATTTCAATATGGTACAGGTTTTTTTCAAAAAAATAGTTACCATCATTTTACTTTGCAATATGCATTAAAGCAAAAAGATTAGACTGAAAGTAATTCAGTATGATAGTCAATTCGTTTAATCTATTACCATTGCTTGTTCCAAATTTCCTACTTCATTTATTATTGTTTCTTTGGCATGACTGCTTTTGGCTTATTGGCAGGAGTATTGGCTTGCTTGGGTTCTATTGTTGGCTTTTTAGGCAAGGTAGATTTATTGACTGGTGGATTACTTGCAGCAGGTGTTACAATAGTTGGTTCATTATTGGATAGTAAGCTATAATCAGATTCTGCTTCAATACCTTCTGCATCCTCATCTGGAAGGGTTAAATCAATACTTGAATCTTTGCCAACAAAATTGACATTAAAGTCGGTACTTAAATTATCAGGCTTCACAAAACTTGCGTTTCTATCTAAATTACATGCTGGGTCATTTGCAACCTTATTCATAAAATAGGCCCAAATAGGTAAGGAGCCATGTGCGCCTTGTCCAAAATAATTATCTGTAAAACGAATATAGCGATCATCTGCACCTACCCATGCACCTGCAAGAATTTGTGGTGTGTATCCCATAAACCATAAATCACTATTGTCATTGGTCGTTCCAGTTTTACCTGCGACAGCTTGCGTCCCAATATCATAAGAATACATACTTCTACCAGTACCTTTTGAAATTACACCTTCCATCATACTTACAACAGAGTAGGCAGTTAATTCACTAATGACTTTTCTTCTTTGTGGAGAGAAGCTTTCTAATACATTGCCATTTTTATCTTCGATACGATTGATGAAAAATGGTTGGGCATTGTATCCAGCACCTGGGAACATCGTATAGGCTTGAACCATTTCAAACAAGGATACCTCACAAGCTCCTAATGCAATAGAAGGATAGGCTGGAATTTCTGCTTGAATATTGGATTTTTTTAAATAGGCTACCAATTCTTTTGCTGCTTCGTTTCCATCTCCATTAATTTGCTTCATGATATAAGCAGTGGCACAGTTTCTAGATTCTGCTAGCGCTTGCGCCATTGGCATGGCTTGTCCTGTACATGTTTTTGCAGTATTGGGCACCATGCCATAACCTTCAAAATTTTGTTGTTGATCTTGTACAATACTAAATGGAGTGAAGCCAGATTTTTCAATGGCTAAAGAGTACAATAAAGGCTTCATAGTAGAACCCACTTGTCTTCTTGTATTGATATTGACATGGTCATATTTGAATGTCTTAAAATCAATGCCACCCACCCATGCTTTGACTTCACCTGTAAAAGGATCTACCGCTAAGAAACCTGTTTGTAGTATTTGCTTATGGTACTTTAATGAGTCCATAGGGGTCATGATAGTGTCAATGAACCTATTTTTATTCCATGCAAAAACGCGCATTGGTAAAACTTCATCAAATGTTTTTCTAATGTCAGTCTCCTCCATTTCGTCACGTTTTAAATTCCTCCAACGATCGGTTTGTTTGACGGCTAATTCTAATTGATTATTAAAGTCTTTCCAAACAGCACCTGTTTTGATATTGGATTGTTTGTTAAATTCTTTTTGTAAGTAGGCCATATGCCTAGCAACTGCTTCCTCTGCATACAATTGCATACGAGGATTAATAGTGGTATAAATTTTTAAACCATCTCTGTATAGGTTATATGCATCTCCGTTATTTTTTTTATGTTCCTTAGCCCATTTTTTCATATACTCTCCCAGGTAACTTCTAAAATAGGGGCCTAATCCATTGTTTTCGTCTAACTTCTTAAAATTAGTAACCAATGGCATTGCTTTTAATTGTGTTGCTTGATCATCGGTAATGTATTTTTGACCAGCCATTCTGTTCAATACCAAGTTTCTTCTTTCAATGGCTAATTTAGGATTCCTGTTGGGGTTGTATTTAGTAGGGGCATTGATCATGCCAATTAATAAAGCAGCTTCTTCGATTGTTAAACGGTCTGGTTCTTTTTGGAAAAAGGATCTAGAGGCATTGCTGACACCAAATAAATTTTCACTAAATGGCACTGTATTTAAATATAAAGTGATGATTTCTTGCTTAGTGAAATTGCGTTCTAACTTGATGGCAATGATACTCTCTTTTATCTTTTGAATGACTCTCAAGAGTTTGTTTTTAGTTCCCCAGTTATCCGTAAATAAGTTTTTTGCTGTCTGCATAGTGATGGTAGAAGCACCACCTTGGCTACCCAGAAAAGCGACTGCTCTCATTAAGCCTTCTCCGTCAATACCGTAATGATCGTAAAATCTTTTATCTTCTGTAGCAACCAGTGCTTGCAATAAGTAGGGGCTGATATCTCTGTACTTTACACTAATTCTATCTTCTAAATAAAACTTACCCATGGGTGTACCATCTTGAGCATATACTTGACTTGCCAAAGAGGCTGTTGGGTTTTCAATATCATCTAGATCGGGCATATCGCCAATCCATCCAAAATTGAGCATTAGGATAAATAGTAAAAAGACACCTGCAGCAATGAGGTAATATTTCCAAAATAGCTTTACCCAATTTTTTGGTCCTTTTTTAATTTCTTTGGTCGTTGTTTTATTTTCTGGGTTCACTTTTTACCATTTAAGGTTTAAAATTATAATTTGATTTATCGCGCTTATATAGATCCAATTGCTCCTGATTGTTAATTAGATTGATATTTGATTTTCCAATCAAAGTTAGATCGTATTGTTTTTTAGCAATGAACGATATAATTTCTGTACTTAATCTTGGCTTTACTTTATTGATATAAGCTAGACCTTCAGATGCATTTGTAAATGGTCCAATCCAAACGATATGACTTTGATCTGTAAACTGTACATAAGTCACTGCCAGGTTTAGTTTTCTGAAATCTTCAGTATTGATGTCTTTGAATGCATTTTGAATTTCTTTCACAAATACAGCAGAAACATTCATCGTTTGTAAAGCAATATAATGTTGTTCTAAGCTATCATTGGTGAAAACAATTTGATTTGTTAAAGATATATTTTGAGCACTGTCTTTTTTAGTAGTTACATTTGCTATATTATTTATTTTACCGATGCTATTTAAACTACTGTCATTCTTTAATGCTATCACAGGGCTTTTACTTTGTTCAAGTGCTTCTTCTTTGGTATTGACCAATTTATTTGTTTTTTCTATTTTTAAAGCTGCAAGATAGGCTTCGGTTATTTTTCTATTATTGATCTCAGTGATAATATTTTTAGCCCTTGCTTTGATGGACTCACTCTTATTTTTTGCAATAATATCATTTAAGGATTCAATCGCTATGCTGTCATTACCTAATTGCGCATGCATTTTCACTTTTAAAAACTGATAGGGGGTGTTCCATTTTGTACCCTTGAATTGTTGTTGTGCAGCCTCCATTTGTGCACTAAATTGATCCCAGTCTCCAATCTGTGCTAAAAAATAAGCTGTTTTATATGCCTCTGCACTATTTTTATCAATACGATCAAGGTTTTCTTTTGCTTTCTTTTTTTGGAAATAAATACCCTCAGGAAATTCCTTTGTAATGAGCTGTATCAGGCTATCAGAAATGGGTTGTTGTCCTATATGCAAGTAATGGCTTGCCAAATCGAGTAAAGCACTTTCTGTGGAATTGGGTTCAATATTATGTTGAATTACAGCTTGGTATCTTGGTAATGCTTTTTCAAAATCATCCAATTCATATAAAAACATTTTTGCAATCGATAAACTATTTTTATTCCAACTTTTTTTTGATTCTGCTAATTCTAAATCAGTTTCAATCAATCGAATACGAAGTGTATCAGTACTATCTCTCTTTGGAGGATTTTTACTATTTTCTGTAACAACCACATTCATATTCATTTGCATGTTGTTTGGAATACTATCTGCATTGGATAAATTTGTTCTTGTTAATTGTATAGTTGTTTTTCTACGCCAGTTGTCGACATTTGGCCTATCACCCCATTTTTTGATATAGTTTGTAACACCCATGCTAACATTTTGAGGGTTGTCAAAGTAAAAGTCCGATTGTACAACATTTTTTGTTGTTGGATTTGAAAATGCATTATTAAAAGTATAGCCTGAATTATATTTTTTAACGTTTAAACTGACATTTTCTGATATTGTTTTCTTATTTGGGTCAGACAATAAATCCTTTTCTCGGGATTTATTAAACGCAACTCTTTTTTGCCATTGTTTTGCAACTAGAACTTGATCCTTTTTCGGAGCAGCATAAATCATTTGCAAACTATCTTCATTGGTGATCAATTCGTCTAAATTAGCTATTTTGTCAATCCACATTTTTCGTAAAGTAATTTGATCATAATTAGGATATGTTTTTAGCAGATCTTTTATATTGGCATAAGCAATTTTAGCAACTGAATAATGTTCTGTTTTATAATTTAAAGCCCCTAATTGAACTAGCGCCTTTTGTTTTAGCTTATTATTTTTTTCATTTTTTTGAATAGATGCAATCAGCCATTGATTTGCTTTTGAGACTGCCTGATTGCGAACTGCTAGTTGCGCCATTTCATAATAAACAATATCTGCAAAGGCACTGTATTTGTCTTTCTTTAACATACGCTCCAATGCGTTGGCTAGATTTTCCCATGATTTTTCTCCACGATTCGCGTCAATACTAGCCATATAAATATTGGCATATACTGCAATGACAGGATTAGATACAATTGCACTAGCTTTTTTATACCATATATAAGCTAGATTGGTTTTTTGTTCCTTCTCATACAATTGTGCAATTAAAAAAGACCATCTTGCTTTCGTGTTTAAATCTTGCGCATTGTCTAATCCTTTGATAAGATAATTTGCTGCACTATCATTGATGCCAGATAAGTAATAGCCATAAGCTAATTGTTCGTATAAAAAGGGGTACAATCGTTTTGGAAATCCTAGATCTGTTTTTAATAATTGCAATAGACTGATCCCTTCATTGATTTCGCCAGCTTCAAAATAATTTCTTGCTTGCCAGATCATACTTTCATTTCTGACATTCTTGTTTTCCCAAACTCGATTATTTTCTGCTGATGCAATACTAAATTTGCCCAATTTATTTAAATTGCTCCCAATGGTTTGATCAGCGCCATCTTCCTTGTCATAAAATGAATAGTTGATGAATTGTAAAATACTTCCAGCTGTATCAAAATTTTTATGAAATAGATAAGATTTTGCCAATAATAAATAAGCATCATCTACATAATTACTTCTTAAATCATGTAAAACAATATTAGCATTACACCTATAAATGATTGAATCAATCGATTCTTTTGCTGTTATACTTAAATCATAATCATAAAAAGGGAGTAAATCTGTGTAATCATCTTCATTTACTTCTCTTGCTTTTTGGATGATTTCGTCTAATTCAATCTCCGCATTGAATAAATAATTGAATTGCGATACGGTATTTTGGTAGGCACGACGTCCAAGTGTATATTTTTTATCTAATAAGCGCTCATAGGGGAGTGGCTTGTCTATTTCATTGATGCCAGTTTTTTCCAGAAGTTTATTTGTTTTTTTATTCAAACTATCTCTTACTCTTTCAATTCTTTTATTGATAAAGTTGTTGATCTTATTTTGTGTAGTATCTAAAATTTGGTTCGCTTTTTTTACAATTTTTGAATTATTTATATCTAAGATTGATTTTGTCGTATCCTGCGCATATACTGAACTGCCAAAAAGGAATAGTATGGCCATTGCAAACAAGCAAATGAAGCGTTTAAAATGAGGATATGTATGATCTTGTTGCATAGGGTTAAAAACACCTTAAAAATACAGCATATTCTGTTTAAATAAAGCAAAGGTTGTACCTTTATAGAGATTAAAGATTATGGCAAACTTAGATATTAACAATACTTTTAAAAGACGTAGCAGTACATATCGGTTGGTAGTGACCAACGACGACACCTATGACGAGGTCATTGCGTTTAGATTATCCAGAAAATCAGTGTATTTGGGAATCAGTATTGCTTTTATGTTTTTAGTCGGATTAACAATTGCTTTAATTGCATTTACACCTTTAAGATATTATATTCCTGGTTACGGGACGAAGGAAAGCCGATCAGCATTAGAATTGCTTAAAATCCGAACTGATTCTTTAGAACAAGCGGTACATTTTAAAGAGCAGTACATAGAAGGTATCAAAAAAGTTTTATCAGAAGGGAATCCACAACAATTAGATACCATACCGCTTACACTTCCAGAGAGTTTGCCCTCTTTAGACTAATTGTGTAAAGATGAATAATAAAACCAATCAAATTCAATGGGGTAAGTTCGCTGGTCTTGCAAGCCAATGGGCTATTGTATTAACCATTTTGATCTTTTTAGGGAAATATATGGATCAAAAAATGGGAAGGGTAACACCCCTTTTTTTATGGATTCTACCTTCATTATTTATTGTATTTTCATTGTTCAAAATCGTTAGAGATACCCAACTAAAATCAAAAAAGTAAATGAATATCTATTTTCAAAAAAAGTTTATACCGGTATTTGCCTTGTTTTTTGCTGTATTTGCGCTGACGTTATTGCAACAAAACATGTCTAATTTGATTACAATCAACAGCAATTTTATCCTAGTTGTGAATGGTATTTTATTTATAATTGCGTTTTTTAATTTCAAAAGAATTAGTCAAGTAGACCTGAGTAAACCCAATGTCATGGTTCGATCTGTGATGACTGGGGCCATGATTAAGTTTATTATTTTTGGTGGTGCCGCATTATGGTATGCTATCCAAAAAAAAGCACCTATTGGCAACTATAATTTGATCATTGCAATGGCTTTGTATCTATTATATACTTGGATTGAAATAGGGTGGACTAAAATAAAAAAAGACGCTTAAATTTAAATCATTGTCAAAAGTTGAACATCCACTGCACGCGCTAAAAGCTTATTTACCTGAGGGTGCTTTTGAGCCTGTTTTGGCCCTGATTCATCAATACAAATTGCACTTAACAGTCACCAAAGCAAGGAAATCTGTATTGGGCGATTATCGACATCCGCTCATGGGTGCCAACCATAAAATTTCGGTCAATGGTAATTTAAATCAGTATGAATTTTTAATCACGCTCTTACATGAATTGGGTCATTTACTTTGTTATGAACAATATAAAAACAGGGTAGAAGCACATGGTAAAGAATGGAAATATTTATATGGTGTATTACTAGCAGACTTTATCCAACGAGATTTATTTCCCATAGATATTAAAAAGTCGCTTAAAAAAACAGTACTCAACCCTGCTGCAACCGCCAATGGGGAAACCGCACTATTGCTGGTTTTGAGGCGTTATGATAAAGCTAAAAAGGAGGGTATGGCATTTGTTGCACATTTGCCAGATGGAGCTTTATTTGAAACAGAAAAGGGGAAGCGGTTTAAAAAAATTAAAAAACGCAGGATACGTATTGAATGTGTAGAAATTGCTACTGGGCATGTGTATTCTTTCAGTGGATTAACTGAGGTAAGGGTATTGCAACCATAATTTTAAGTTGCCATTCTATTTTTCGAAATTGTGCATGAAAAAAAACCAAGGGAATAGGGTAGGCTTAAAATAAAAATAATGCCTCGAAAAATCGAGGCATTATTAAAAAATCATTAGAGTGTTTTAAAACGTTTTTTATATAAAATAAAATTCGTTTTAAAACTAGGCTACAGCTTGCTTCACCAAATCTGCCGCTTCACTCAATAAGATAGCTGATTGAACTTTCAATCCACTCTCATCTATTAATTTTTTTGCTTCAACCGCATTGGTACCTTGTAAACGTACAATGATTGGGATATCGATATTGCCTAACTTATTGAATGCTTCAATAACCCCAGCAGCAACACGATCACAACGAACAATACCACCGAATATATTGATCAAAATAGCTTTTACATTAGGATCTTTCATGATAATTCTAAATCCAGCTTCAACGGTTTGCGCATTGGCAGAACCACCTACGTCTAAGAAGTTAGCCGGCTCGCCACCACTTAACTTAATCATATCCATTGTGGCCATTGCTAAACCCGCTCCGTTCACCATACAACCTACATTACCATCTAGTTTAACAAAGTTCAAATTGAATTCACCTGCTTCTACTTCTGTTGGATCTTCTTCTGATACATCTCTCATTGCTAATAAATCTGGATGACGCATTAATGCGCTATCGTCAATATTCATTTTACAATCTACTGCAATGATTTTGTCATCAGCAGTTTTGAAAAGAGGATTGATCTCCAACATACCACAGTCAAGACCAACGTATGCATTGTATAAATTAGTGACAAATTTTACGCAGCTTTTAAATGCTTCACCACTTAAACCTAAGTTGAAAGCGATTTTTCTTGCTTGGAAACCTTGTAATCCACCACCAGGGTGTACCCATTCTTTATAAATTTTTTCTGGTGTATTATGGGCTACTTCTTCGATATCCATACCACCTTCTGTGCTATACATCACTACATTCATGCCTTTAGCACGATCTAATAAGATAGACAAGTATAATTCTTTAGTTGGTTGAGGACCTTCATAATAAACGTCTTGAGCAACTAAAATTTTGCTAACTAATTTACCGGCCGGGCCAGTTTGAATGGTTACCAATGTACCCCCAAGAATATTTTTTGCAAAGTTTTCGATGTCTTCTGCTGATTTACCAACAGCTACACCTCTTTGTTCTGATCCATTGATTTTACCTTTACCACGACCACCTGCGTGAATTTGAGCTTTCACAACAGCAAATTTGTTATTGGTTTCTGTTGCAATTTTTTGGTAGGCAGCAACTGCGTCTTTTACATTATCAACTGCTACGCCTTCTTGAACAGGAACATTGTACTTTTTTAGTAATTCTTTTGCTTGATATTCATGCAGGTTCATAGTGAGGAATTTTGGCGAAGATACTAGATAAAAAGCAGATTAACAGGGTTAAATAGGTCTAAAAATTGATTCGAATATATATTTTGTTGTTTAAACATCGATTAGTATCTTTGTAATCTGTTTTAGATCAAAATATTAAAAAAATTGTTCTTAATTTAATCATCAACTAAACCAAAAGAATCCTAATTTGTTATCCCTTTTAAGGTCAAATTATAAATTAAAAAAACACCAAATATGAAAAAAATCATTCTTTCTTCGGCTTTCGCAATCGCCACAGTGGTATTATTCTCATTCAACAACCCAACTACTACAAAATCAGTTGAAACTTTTACAGTTACACCTCAAAAGAGTAGAGTAGATTTCACAGGGTCTAAAAAGAGTGATTTCCATACTGGTATTATCCCAATTAAGTCAGGCACGGTTAAAATTGACGGTGGTAAATTAGTTGGCGGATCTTTTGTGGTTGATGTTGCTGGTATGAAAGTAACAGATGCTGCAGGTGACAAATTAGCTGGGCATTTATCTTCTGCTGACTTTTTTGATGTAGCTAAGTTTGGCGAAGCCACTTTTAATATCAGTGCTGTAAAGTATATAACAGCCGATAAAGCAACTTTAACAGGTTCAGTGACTTTAAAAGGTATTACAAATCAAATTAGTTTTGAAGCAATCATCAGAAGTGCAGACGAGAAAGGTTTCTTTGCAGAAGCATTTTTCCCAATTGACAGAACATTATTTGGAATCAATTACGGCGTTGGTGCGATTGATACGCAAGTTCAATTAGCAGTTCACATTTACGCTAGTAAGTAATTTGATAATAGAATTTAAGTCGCACATAGTGTGACTCATTCATATTTAAGGTTTATCTCCCCTTCAAAAAATGAGTATGGCCGTCAGGCAAAAAAGAACCCCTAATTTTAATTTAGGGGTTCTTTTTTTATACGAGATTTTTGAATTCTTTATTTAAGTCGCACATAGTGTGACTTAAACTCAATTATTAAATATCATATCTCTCTTTAAGGATATGCAAATGGTGCAGTGCATGACCAAAGAGGATGAACCCTAATGCATTCACAGTTACATCATGTCCGTTGCAATTGCCTTTTGTTTTTAATTGATCCTGCGTAAAAGATGCAAATAATAAATTTGTAGCTTGTCTTACAGTTTTCCATTCTATTAACATATCCTTCCAGTTACGATGACTTGCATCTCCATTAGCCGCGTAGTTATTTTCGTCAAACCCGGGTAAGGAGGTTTTATCCTGTCTTGCAATGGCTAGGGCACGATATGCAAAGATTCTTTCTGTATCTATTACATGTTGAAACATTTGCTGAATTGTCCATTTTTCTGGGCCATAAGCATACTTGATTTTTTCAAGTGGTATAGCGTTCCATGAATCTACAAGTCTGTCATGGTATTGTTTTACTAGAATCTCATAATCCTTCCCACTTGTATAATTAATATAGGTTTGAAAAAATGATGCATACTCTGTGGTGCTTGGTCTAGACATGTATTGTTGTTGTTAATTATTGTTTGTTATTTTTTTTTATTTCTTTGAAATAGGAGTGCATTTTGAATTGATAGTGCAGCATTAATAATTCCACCTTCTGCACTTATATCATTCAATTTTTTTGATTGGTCTTTTTGTGGAATAGAGTACAAGGTATTGGAGTCAACTGGTTTCCAATTACTTTGCAAAAGTATTGCTTTAACTTCAGTCGCACTAAGCTTAGGGAAATAAGCACGAACTAATGCTGCAATATGACTTAAAATAGGTGCAGACATACTGGTCCCATCTAAAAAGCCATACTGTTGATTGGGTAAGCTTGAATATATTTTTTTCCCAGGGCTCAATACATCCACTATGTTATTGCCATAATTACTAAAGTCAGTTAAAATACTTTCTGCAATCACTGGGTCACTACTTGCGCCAACAGTAATCATATTACTTGCTTTATCCTTAAAGACATTGGAGTAAGGACTAGGGTAGACAGATTTTTTATTTAAGTCATAAGATTCATTGCCTGCAGAATGAATAATTAGTACATCTTTTGATGCGGCGTATCGAATGGCGCTATCTACCCATGGTTGTTCTGGTGAGAAGGATTTGCCAAAACTCATATTGATAATTTTAGCTCCATTGTTAACGGCATATCGAATGCCTAAAGCGACATCCTTATCATACTCATCCCCATCTGGAACTACACGTACCCCCATAATTTGAATGGGATTGCTAAAGTTAGATTTGGTAAAATTAGTATCTACAATACCAGCAGCCAAGCCTGCTACATGTGTACCATGTTTTGCATTTGGACCAGTGATATTATTGTTACCATAATATTGATCCTTGAAATTCTCGTATTGATCTTGGGTAATCTTTTTTCTTAGATCTTCCGGAGGCGTGTCTATAGATATGGCGGATTGGTCTTTGCCTGAAATATATTCATTCAGATCCTCCACAATTGAATGATGGCCACTAATTCGATCAATGCCTAAAGCCTGCATCGTTCTTAGGTAGGAAATTTTTGTATCTGCTGTTAATTTTCCAATAGGTTGATAGGTTTCTAATTGTTCTGTTGTAAAATTTGAATCCTCTATTTCTTTAATTAAGATAAGGCCCATCTTAACGACTGCATTCCTGGCCATTTTAATAAAAGATAGATTGGCTGCATCATCTTCTGAAAAAACAATTTCAGCAGCGGCTTGTTGCCATGTATAAAAATCATGTTTCTTTTTTGCATCCCAGCTGACACTATCTATCTTGTCTGGTTTGAATTCATTTTTATAGCGATGGTAGATTCTTGATTTTTCATCAGATGCTTTGTTGATATTTTCACCAGCAGCATTCCCTAAAAAATTCCATCCATGAACATCATCTATATATCCATTTTTGTCATCATCCAAAGCATTGCCTGGTATTTCTTTAGGATTTTTCCAGAGCTGCGGTTTGATTTGCAGATGTGCTGTATCAATTCCACCATCTAGCACAGCAATGATAATGGGCGTTGGCTTTAACTTTAAGTCTGTTAAAAGCTGCTGTGCCTTAAAAAGACTTACGCCATGAACGCCATCTTTTTCAAGGTCTTTCCAATGCCAAAATTTTGTATCCTGTCCCCATGCGAATAGGGAACAGGAATACAATGATATTGTTAGGATAAATTTATACATAGTAGCAATTAGAAATCAAATTTGATACCTTGTGCAAGAGGTAATTGCGTGCTCCAATTAATCGTATTGGTTTGTCTACGCATATAGGCTTTCCATGCATCAGATCCACTTTCTCTTCCTCCTCCAGTTTCTTTCTCACCACCAAATGCGCCGCCAATTTCAGCGCCACTTGTTCCAATATTGACATTGGCTATGCCACAATCGCTTCCTTTTGCAGAAAGAAATAATTCTGATTCTCTCATATTTAAAGTCATGATAGCAGAAGACAATCCTTGTGGAACTCCGTTTTGAATGGCAATGGCTTCTTCGATGGTCTTGTATTTTAAAAGGTATAAGATGGGAGCAAATGTTTCATGTTGTACAATTTGAAATTGAGGTTTCGCTTCTGCAATACATGGTTTTACATAACAGCCACTAGTATATTGATCACCTTCAAGTACGCCACCTTCTACTATAAAATGACCTCCTTCTTTTTTACATGCTTCAATTGAATTCAAATACATTTCCACCGCGGCTTTATCAATCAATGGCCCCATATGATTATTGCTATCTAATGGATTTCCGATTTTAATTTGTTGGTAGGCTTTGACTAATTTAGCTACAAATTGGTCATATATTTTTTCATGAATGATCAACCTTCTTGTACTTGTACATCTTTGTCCTGCAGTACCTACCGCTCCAAACACAGCACCAATTAAGGACATATCTAAATCGGCGTGTTCTGTTATGATGATGGCATTGTTACCACCTAATTCTAAAATTGTTTTGCCTAAACGTCCTGCTACTTCTTTATTCAATTCCTTGCCCATGCGCGTAGAACCTGTTGCAGAAATCAATGGAATATTGGTATCCTTAGTCATCCATTCTCCCACTTCACGTCCTCCTTGAATTAAATTATTGACACCTTCTGGCACGGCATTATCCGCAAATACTTTTTCTACAATTTTTTGAATCGCATTGCCACATAATGGGGTTTTCTCACTAGGTTTCCAGACAGTTACATTACCACAAACCCATGCCAATGCTGCATTCCAACTCCAAACTGCTACAGGAAAGTTAAAAGCAGAAATGATGCCGACAATACCCATTGGATGCCATTGTTCATACATTCTATGAGAAGGTCTTTCGCTGTGCATAGTTAATCCATACAATTGTCTAGATAAGCCCACTGCAAAATCGCAGATATCAATCATCTCTTGCACTTCTCCTAATCCCTCTTGCAAACTTTTCCCCATCTCATAGCTCACTAATTGACCAAGTGCTTCTTTGTCTTTTCTTAAAGCTTCGCCTAATTGTCTAACCACTTCACCTCTTTTAGGTGCTGGCCAATTACGCCATTCCACAAATGCATTTTGTGCAGTTTCAATTACTTGATCATATGCAGCTTTATCTGTGGTGGTTACAGCACCAATCATTGTATTGTCTACTGGGGAAAAAGACAAGATCAATTCGCCCTTACTTTTAATCCATTTCGCACCAGTAGAACTGCCTTCGTTTTCTTTTTGAATTTGTAATTGTTGTAGAAATTGCATATTTATTTTTTTATTTTTTCAATAATATTTGTCGTGGAAAATCCTTCCACAATTGGGTTGATA
This sequence comes from Chitinophaga pinensis, assembly GCA_945865295.1. Classification (GTDB taxonomy): domain Bacteria; phylum Bacteroidota; class Bacteroidia; order Chitinophagales; family Chitinophagaceae; genus Sediminibacterium; species Sediminibacterium pinensis_A. The sequence continues at coordinate 19,994 of CAMBDE010000033.1, forward strand.
ATTACTTTTCCTCCATTTGCAATCACTTCTTTTGCACCAACGATGGTTTCAATGGTATAGTCGCCACCTTTCACTAGCACATCGGGTAGGAGGGTTTGAATTAATTGAAGCGGCGTGTCTTCCTCAAATACCACCACTACATCCACTAATACTAGATTGGCCAATATAGAAGCCCTGCTTGATTCAGAATGGATTGGACGCTCAGGGCCTTTTAGCTTTTTAACACTAGCGTCACTATTTAATCCAACCAATAAATAATCTGCTTCTTTTGCTGATTGAGCCAACGAAAATAAATGACCAGGATGTAAAATATCAAAACAGCCATTGGTAAAGGCAACTGTTTTTCCTGTGGTTTTACAAGCTTGCATAAATACTTTTGCTTGTGCTAGGGACATGATTTTTTTTTCAATTTGTTCAACTGCGCGCATCTTACTTAGCTTGTTTATTGATTATAGGTAATAAAATTAGACTGAGACCTCCCAATACGATCACGATTAAGAATTGTGAAAACCACTGTAAAGTACCATTGGCAAGACCCAAGGTATAATCAACCCCATTGAGTTCTAACACTTTTGCCATAAAATATGCATAGGCACCAATACCACCTGGTGTGAGAATCATACCAATGCTTGCATAGGCTAAACAACTTATTGCGGTGGCAAAACTACTTTCTGTTCCCGCTGTAGCATAAAGACCAACATAGGTTGCTAGTAAATACAAAAACCAAATACCAAATGAGTATAGGAAAAATAAATTGTGTTGTTTTAATTTAGTAGCACTCATGACACCTTCCCAAATGCCATTGATAATTTTTTTTATGGAAGCAACAATGGTAGGGATGCGTTTTCTAAGTATAAAAAATAGTGCTATCAATACAATGCCGATGCCAACAAGGAGATACATTTTCCACTCGCCTTTATTTGAATCCATCACTGGGGCAGTGGCCTGACTTTTTAGTTGATTCCATCCAGCTTCAATGACATTGAATTGTAAACCAAGTGCCAATAAAAAAACAATGCCTAGGCTAATCACATCAAATGCCCTTTCTGCGACAATGGTACCCACAATTTTCTCCGCAGGTACATGCTCATACTTAGCTAGTAAAGTACATTTTAGTACTTCTCCAAGTCGGGGGATGGCAAGATTCGCAAGATAACCAATCAGCACAGCAAGATAAGTATTTGCAATACTTGGTCGATAGCCCAAAGGTTCCATAATCAAGCGCCATCTTAATGCGCGTAAGAAATGAGAAAGTCCAAGAATTATGAAGACAGGGAATACAATCCAAAGTTTTGATTGCTTTAGGGCAAGGGTGAATTTAGTCCATTCTTCGGCCGGAATTTGATGTAAACTCCACCATATCAAAGCGATACCTAAAAGAAAAAAGAACCCGATTTTAAGAAACTTTCCCATTTTTGTAAGGTTTCAGTTGCCCCGCAATTTACAACCAAATGTCTAGAATACCCTTGACAAAGCGTTAATAATTGGCTTTTTTAGGGTTTTATAAAGTCCTTTTAAATCCGTATCTTCGCCATCCCGTAGAGGTTACTTAGTTAAACTATAAAAGGAATGTCAGAAAAAAAACGCATCTTATACATTGCTACAGAAATGTCGCCTTATTTAGAGATGACAGAATTTGCAGAGGTGATCAATAAACTCGCAATTAAAAGCAATGACAGTGGATTAGAAGTCCGTTGTATTATGCCAAGATTTGGGATGATCAATGAAAGAAGACATCGTTTACACGAGGTGGTTCGTTTATCTGGGATCAATGTTCAAGTCGATAGCGACGATTATCCATTACAAATTAAGGTCGCATCCTTACCCAATGCAAGATTACAGGTCTATTTTTTAGAGAATGAAGACTTTTTTAAGCGTAAGCATATATTTCATGACGAAAATGAAACATGGTACGATGATAACGCCATGAGAACCATTTTCTTTTGCCGTGGCGCTCTAGAAACCGTAAAAAAATTCGGTTGGCCTCCAGACATTATTCACTGTAGTGGATGGATGACTGGTTTAATCCCGGCATATATTAAAACTGCTTTCAAGAAAGAACCTGTATTCTCCAATGCTAAAGTGGTATTCACTATTGGACAAAATACATTCGAAGAACAGTTTCCAAAAGACTTTATGACCAAGGCTTTGATCAATACCAATGTGAAAGAGAAAGAATTAGAGGCATTTAAAGAATTGTCAAACTCTGCTATGTTCAGAGGTGGTGCGACTTATGCGGATGCCATTTCTTTTGGATCAGATGTGATTGATAAGAAATTGGTTTCAGAATTTGCATCAGTTAAAGGTAAAAAAGTAGTGCCTTTTAATGGATGGGATTCTGATTTAACAGAGTATTTAGATTTATACAACGAACTTGCAGGCAAGTAAAGCA
>CAMBDE010000034.1 GCA_945865295.1 Chitinophaga pinensis
CTCTTTTTTCTTTTGAAAAGTTTTGTTCAATAAACATAGACAATATTGCAATTTCTTTTTCGTTCTTAAATAAAATCCTATTTCTTTAATTCCTTCAAAAGTAGACATTCCTATGGAAAGAGTTGCCGCTTTGGTTGAAAAATTAACCAATCAATTGACCGAAAAGGCAGACAAAAGCCAATTAAAAGAAACGGCAGTCCAATTGCTAGCAGCATTATCAGAATCGGATCAATTTAACAACCTTCCTCATAACGTATCAGTCATGATCCCTGGAGATACTGAAGAAGTCGAGGTTAGGATTCCTAATTTACCGAAATTAGAACCAGTTGAAACTTTTGTACCTGCTTCAATTCCTGTAGAGATAAATGAAGTTATTTCAAATACAGAGCTACAAGAAAAATTAGCATTAGACCCAATCAGAGACTTGAAAGCGGCCATTGGGATTAACGATAGATTTCAGTTTATATCAACCCTTTTTAATGGGGATGAAAAAGCTTTTGAAATGGCAGTCAAAACCATCAATGGATTTAAAATTTTTGCAGAGGCGCAATTTTGGATTAAATCTAATTTAAGGGAACAAAATAAATGGGACGAAACAGCTGAAGCCGTTAAAGCTTTTGATTTGTTGGTGAAACGTAGATTTGCTTAATACAATCAATCGTTTTTTGGGTAGCACCTGCATGTTCTTGAACATACTTTACAGCGGCATCTCCTGTAGCTTTAGAAAAAGCGGTATCATTAAAAAGTTTTTCTAAGATATTAATTAAACCTTTCGTATTCTTTATTTTGATACCCCCAAATGCATTTCTCAATCCAATTGCTTCTTGGTATTTTGAGTCATTCGGTCCCCAAATTACGGGTTTACCAAATACGGCAGCCTCAAGAACATTGTGGATACCGTCCTTCGTAAAACCACCACCAATATAGGCTATAGTGGCGTATTGATATAAATGACTTAATAAACCAATCTGGTCAACAATTAACACCATTGGCTTTTCCATTTGATTAGATTGCGTTATCCATTCAGATAAGCAAATTGAATTGGGAAAATGAGATTGACAAGTTTTGATAGCTGCCGCATCTACATGATGTGGCACAATAATCCAATTGCATCGATCCCAACTATCTAAAATGGATTCAATCATCACATGGTCTTGTTCCCATGTACTTCCAGCGACAATCGTTTCAACATGAGCTAATCTTGATATCCAATCAATGGTTTCTTTTCCTGCAACAATATCCAGCACACGATCAAAACGAGTATCTCCACTAATGGCTAAATGTGCATGCTTTAAAAGAGGACTGATTAATGTTTTTGAAGTAAAATCTTGTACTAAAATACCAGTGAATAATGGCAACATGGTACGATAAAATCCACCATAGAATTTGAAAAAAATTTGATCCGGTCTAAAAATTGCAGATACTAAAAAAGTTGGAATTTTTTGAACTGCTGCTTGCTTTAAATAATAGTACCAAAATTCATATTTTATAAATAGGATACATTTGGGTTGAATCATTTGCATCCATCTAGTTGCGGAAGTAGGGCTATCTAGTGGCAGATAAGACGCAAAGTCAACATCTAGATGATGCTTTTGGTGTAAGTATCCTGAAGGTGAAAAAAAGGTCACCCATATTTGATGTGTTGGATAAGTTTTTTTTAAGGCACTGATGATTGGCAGACCCTGTTCAAATTCACCATAAGAGGCGCAGTGCACCCAAATAATAGGGCCCTTTACTTGACTGCTTAATAGGCTAATTTCTTCCCAAACTTTTTGCTGCCCCTCCACCCAATACTTAGCCTTCTCATTAAATGGACTAATAAGCTTTGCTAGAATTGGGTAAAACAATAAAAACAGTCGGTATAGTATCATAATAAAGGGCTATTACAAAGATGGGATACAAAGGGGGTATTTCCACCTTTTTGGCCATTTTATTGTAATTTTGGCAAAATTCATTGGATGCGAAAAATACAAATGGTAGATACAAAAAATCAGTATCTAGCCATCAAAGAAGAAGTCGATCAGGCCATACAAAATGTATTGGATAGCGCTGCTTATATCAATGGTAAAGCGGTGCAAGATTTTTCAAAAAATTTAGGCGAATATTTAGGAGCACAATATGTGGTGCCATGCGCCAATGGAACGGATGCGCTTCAAATTGCGATGATGGCATTGGACTTACAACCTGGGGATGAAGTCATCACACCTTCATTTACTTATATCGCTACCACAGAAGTAGTGGCTTTGTTAAAATTAACCCCTGTTTTTGTAGATGTAGACCCTGTGACTTATTGCATGGATATTGAAAGCTTGAAAAAAGCAATTACACCAAAAACAAAAGCGATTGTACCTGTTCATTTATATGGACATGCTGCACCCATGGAGGAAATTTTGGAAATTGCAAAACAACATCATTTATATGTGATAGAAGACAATGCGCAAGCAATAGGTGCAGATTATACTTTCTCTGATGGGACTGTTAAAAAAACAGGTACCATGGGGCATATTGGTGCAACTTCTTTTTATCCTAGTAAAAATTTAGGTGCATATGGAGATGGGGGTGCTATATTTTCAAATGATAAAGTATTAGCAGATAAAATGGCAATGATTGCGAACCATGGTCAGTCTGCACGTTATTATCATGATGTAGTCGGTTGTAATTCAAGATTGGATGCGATTCAAGCAGCTGTCTTAAATATTAAACTAGCTAAATTAGATGTGTACAATAAGGCAAGACAAGCTGTTGCTGCTTATTATACGCAAGCATTTGCTGGTATTCAATCTATTGTAACACCGACGATTGCCAATTATAGTACGCATGTGTTTCATCAATATACCATTCAATTAAAAGGAGTAGATAGGGAAAAGTTCATTGAACATTTAGCAGCTAAAGAAATTCCATGTATGATTTATTATCCTGTTCCAGGGCATCTACAAAAGATGTTTGCTTCAGACCAACAAGATCATTGGGATTTAAAAATAACGGATCAATTAACACCATGTGTTTGTTCTTTACCAATACACACAGAAATGGAAGAAGCGCAATTAAAATATATTACAGAAGGGGTTCAATCTTTCTTTAATTAAAAAAATAAATAGATGAAAATAGCAGTAGTAGGCACAGGATATGTAGGATTGGTTACAGGAACTTGTTTTGCAGAGACGGGTAACAAAGTGACTTGTGTGGACATTGATAAATCAAAGGTGGAGAAACTAAGTGCAGGTCACATTACGATCTACGAACCAGGCTTAGAGAAAATCTTTTTAAGAAATATCAAAGAGGAGCGTTTAAGATTTACAACGCAGTTGGAGGAAGTGATTGATGAAGCAGAGATTATCTTTTTAGCATTACCAACGCCACCGGGGGCGGATGGCAGTGCGGATTTAAAATATGTATTGGGTGTTGCGGATCATTTAGGAAAGATTTTAAAAGGCTATAAAGTCATTGTTAACAAGAGCACGGTGCCAGTAGGTACAGCAGATAAAGTGCATGCTGCAATTGTAAAAAATTATAGTGGTGAATTTGATGTGGTAAGTAACCCTGAGTTTTTAAGAGAGGGTGTGGCGGTAGATGATTTCATGAAACCAGATAGAGTGGTGGTGGGTACAAAATCAGAAAGAGCTAAAAAATTAATGAGTGAATTATACGCACCATTTGTAAGACAGGGTAATCCTGTGATTTTTATGGATGAGCGTAGTTCGGAGTTAACAAAGTATGCGGCAAATTCTTTTCTTGCAACTAAGATATCCTTCATGAACGAGATTGCACAGTTGTGTGAGCGCATGGGCGCGGATGTGGATATGATACGAAGAGGGATTGGTTCGGACGATAGAATAGGAAAGCGTTTTTTATTCCCAGGTATTGGATATGGTGGATCATGTTTTCCAAAAGATGTACAAGCTTTAATTATGTCATCGGATGAAGTCAAATATGATTTTGAAATTTTAAAGGCTGTAGAAAAAGTAAACGCCAATCAAAAACTACATTTAGTAGAAAAGATCAAAGCATTTTATAAGAACGATTTACAAGGCAAGCATTTTGCTTTATGGGGTTTAGCATTTAAGCCAAATACAGACGATATTAGAGAAGCGCCAGCACTCAGTATCATTGACGCTCTAATAACTGCAGGCGCGACTGTAACAGCTTATGATCCAGAAGCGATGTCCAATGTAAAAGGACAGATAGGGGATAAGATACAATATGCTGCGAACCAGTATGAAGCATTGCAAAATGCAGCAGCACTCATTATAGCTACAGAGTGGAGTGAGTTTAGAACCCCCGATTTTGAACGCATGGAAAAAGAGCTCAAGCACAAAATCATTTTTGATGGTAGAAACTTATTTGATGTAGCCAAGATGAAAGACTTAGGCTATCATTATGAAAGTATCGGAAGAGCAGACTCTAATACAATCAATAACTAAAGACTCAACACACAAAGCGCTAATTAACAAAAAACAAGATGAGTCAGAAAAGAATATTAATAACAGGTGCAGCCGGATTTTTAGGATCACATTTATGTGATCGTTTTATCAAAGAAGGCTACTATGTGATTGCGATGGATAATTTAATCACAGGAGACATGATGAATATTGAGCATCTTAGTTCAAATCCAAATTTTGAATTCATCCACCATGATATCACCACTTTTATTGATATTAAAGGCAACCTGGATTATATTTTACATTTTGCTTCTCCTGCAAGTCCGATTGATTATTTAAAGATTCCTATCCAAACTTTGAAAGTGGGTGCTATGGGTACACATAATTGTTTAGGCCTAGCCAAAGCAAAAGATGCAAGAATATTGGTTGCAAGTACAAGCGAAGTATACGGAGATCCACTCGTGCATCCACAAACCGAGGAATACTGGGGCAATGTCAATCCAGTGGGCCCAAGAGGGGTCTATGACGAAGCAAAACGCTATATGGAATCCATCACCATGGCCTATCATACTTTTCATCATGTAGAAACTAGAATCATCCGCATCTTCAATACCTATGGTCCTAGAATGCGTTTGAACGATGGAAGAGCACTTCCTGCATTTATTGGACAAGCATTAAGAGGTGAGGACATGACGGTGTTTGGAGATGGCTCACAAACAAGAAGTTTCTGCTATGTGGATGATTTAGTAGAAGGTATTTATAGATTATTATTAAGCGACTACTCAAGTCCAGTGAACATAGGCAACCCGAATGAAATCAGTTTAAAAGATTTTGCAGAAGAGGTGTTGAAGTTGACAGGTAATACGGTGAAAATTGTTTACAAGGATTTACCAGTCGATGATCCAAAGCAAAGACAACCCGATATTACAAAAGCAAGAACGATTTTAGGATGGGAGCCCAAGGTAGATCGTGCAGAAGGATTACAAAAAACCTACGATTACTTTAAAGCATTACCACCAAGTGAGTGGACAAAATTGCCTAAAGAATTTATTTCAAAATAATTCAACATGGCGATTCATATAATTTTAGTAACAGGCGCGAATGGTCAATTGGGTTGGGAGTTGAGCCAACTAGCTGCATCTTATCCTGCATTTAAATTTGTATTTTTTGATCGAAGCCAATTGGATTTAGCCTTTCCTGAAACATTTGAAAAAATGATTCAAACTATTGCGCCTGATTGTATTGTTAATACAGCGGCATATACCGCAGTAGATAAATCTGAAAAAGAAAAAGAACTATCCTACACTATCAATGCCACTGCTGTTCAAGCATTAGCAAGTATCTGTAAAAATTTAGCGATCCCTTTTATTACGTATTCAACAGATTATGTATTTGATGGGGAAGCAACACAGCCTTATGCGACTTCAACAAAAGTAGACCCTGTAAATTATTATGGATCTACAAAAGCTGCTGGGGAAACAATGGCTATGGAAGCCAATGAGGACACAATTATTATTAGAACCTCTTGGGTTTTTAGTAGTCATGGAAATAATTTTGTAAAAACCATGATGCGTTTGATGAAGGAGAGAGATCAATTAAATATTGTTGCAGACCAAAAGGGGAGACCCACTTATGCAAAAGATTTAGCAATTGCGACAATGAACATGATCGAGGCAATCAATACTGGTAAGGCAATCAAAGGGGTATATCATTTTGCAAATCAAGGAGAGACTACTTGGTTTGATTTTGCAGCCAAAATAAAAGCCATTGCTAGTTTATCTTGTGAATTACAACCTATTGAGGCCAAAGATTTTCCGACGCCTGCTAAAAGGCCGGCCTATTCAGTATTAGATACTTCTAAAATTGAACAAGATCTATCGATTGATATTCGTCATTGGGAGGCTGCTTTAAAGGATTGTATTGATCAAATAAATTTAAATGTATTGTAATGTGCTAAAAGGATGGACCTTTCCATATTAAAAGGATGGACCTCCCTTCGGTCGGTCTTCCTTTTTGATGGAAAATCCCAACATGAAATAATGAAGCCTCAAAGGCAGTTCTAGGGACTGCCTTTGTTTTTTTATGCCCTCATCGCTCCATTCAAGCGAGCTTGATGGATCTCTTCGGGCATAAAAAAACCGCAACTTACGTTGCGGCTTCTTTTTTGTTGGTTGCCTGACCAGGATTCGAACCTAGACAAACTGCACCAAAAACAGTTGTGCTACCGTTACACCATCAGGCAATCCTCTAGCCATTCATAGAATGGACTGCAAAAATAGGGGTAGACACAAATACTTCCAAATTTTTGTTGGCTTAACCTAACAATATCTTTGATTTGGCTTAACTTAAACCTAGTTTTTTATTTTAAAAATTAAACAACCGACTTATGCGTTTTAAAATTACCCCCTATCTATTGATTGTAGCCTCTATTTGCTGTTTGTCTTTTGTACAAGATGGCAAGAAGAAGATTGTTTTTTTTGGGGACTCCATTACAGAATTGGGGGTTAAAAAAGGTGGCTATATCGACCTTTTAAACAACCGAATTGCAAATAATGGACAAAGCAATCAGTATGAGTTGTTAGGAGCGGGTATTGGTGGAAATAAGATATATGATTTATACCTAAGATTGGAAAAAGATGTACTCAATAAAAACCCAGACGTGGTGGTTGTATGGGTGGGTGTCAATGATGTGTGGCATAAGTCCATGATGGGAACAGGCACAGATTATGATAAGTTTGGTTTATTCTATGATGCAGTGGTTCAAAAAATGCAAGCAAAGGGAGCGAAGGTCATTTTGGTCACCCCTGCAGTAATAGGGGAGCGTAATGACCAATCCAATCCTCAGGATGGCGAACTTAATTTATACTCCAATTGGATTCGTCAATATGCAGCTCAAAAAAATATTGCTTTAGTAGATTGCAGAAAATTATTCTTGGACTACAGTGCTAAAAATAATCTTAAGCAAGTGGATATGGGTATCCTGACTTATGACAGAGTGCATTTAAATGATGCGGGGAATCAATTGGTTGCAGACGCGATTTGGGAAGCAATCAAGTAAATGATAAAAAACCAATTACTTTTTTATTCGGCAATCACTAAATAATATTGCTTCTTACCTTTTTGAATCAACATATATTTTCCTTGTAATAAATGTGCAGCAGTGATATGTGTTGTTTCAGTACTTATTTTTTCTTTATTGATACTGATCCCTCCGCCTTGCCACATTTTACGCGCTTCGCCTTTGCTAGGGAAGATAGCCGTATCAGCCAATAAATTGATCAAGTCATAGCCTTCGTTAAGTGCAGCTAAAGGAATAGTGACTTGAGGCACACCTTCCATTACTTGTAATAATTGAGTTTCATTTAAGGACTGTAAAACTTCAGTGGTCGCATTGCCAAATAAGACCTCAGTAGCTTCAATGGCAAATTTTAAATCTGCCTCACTGTGCACAAATTTTGTCAGTTCAGCTGCTAAAGCTTTTTGTAAAATTCTTTGTTGTGGTGCAATGGCGTGCTCTGCAATCAATGCATCAATTGCTGTTGGTTCTAATAATGTAAATATCTTAATCCAACTATTTGCATCTTCATCACTTGCATTTAGCCAGAATTGATAAAATTGATAAGGAGAAGTTTTAGAAGCGTCTAACCAAATATTGCCTTTCTCTGTTTTACCAAATTTACCACCATCTGCTTTTTTAATTAATGGGCAGGTAAATGCAAATGCATCTCCACCAATTTTTCTGCGGATCAATTCAGTACCAGTGGTGATATTGCCCCATTGATCACTTCCGCCCATCTGCACTTTACAATTTTTATTTTTGTATAGCCAATAGAAATCGTATCCCTGAATAAGCTGATAAGTAAACTCCGTAAAGCTCATACCAGTATCACCTTCAATTCTTTTTTTCACACTGTCCTTCGCCATCATATAATTAACAGTGATGTGTTTTCCAACTTCTCTGATGAAAGAAAGGAAATTAAAATCTTTAAACCAGTCATAATTATTCACCATTTCGGCAGCATTAGGTAGTGTGCTATCAAAATTTAAGAAATGGGATAATTGTTTTTGAACACCAGCAATATTATGTGCTAAAATTTCCTCGCTTAATAAATTACGCTCTTCACTTTTCCCACTAGGATCGCCTACCATACCTGTTGCACCGCCCACTAAAGCATAAGGTTTATGTCCTGCTTTTTGTAAATGCACTAATAACAAAATAGGAACCAGACTTCCAATATGCAAGCTATCAGAAGTTGGATCAAAACCAATATAGCCAGATACCTGTTCTTTCTCGAACAGTTCTTCTGTACCTGGCATAATATCTTGAATCATACCTCTCCATCTAAGTGCTTGGATCAATGTCATAATGGTCGCTTTCGACAAAAATAACTACTTATCAGCAATTCATTCCTAATTTCGCAACCTAAAAACTGCATTGAGCAGGTAAATTTGTAAAATTTCATACATGGCTAAAATAGGTATCAATATCGCAACAGGCAGTTTACAACAACCAGAAATGATTGTGGGGATTGACCTGGGGACTACCAATAGTTTAGTTGCCATTATCCATCCAGAGACCAAGATGCCAATTGCGCTAAAAGAGTTTGATGGCAGTAGCATTGTGCCAAGTGTGGTGCATTTTGATGCCTTTGGTAATGTAGAAGTAGGTGCGGCTGCAAAGCCTTATTTAGAGACAGATCCAGCCAATACTATTTTTAGTGCCAAGCGTTTGATGGGTAAGAGTTATAAAGACATACAAACGCATCAGGACTTTTTTGCTTATAAAATTATTGACGACAACAATGACAGCTTAGTTAAAGTGCAAGTAGGGGATCAGTTTTATTCACCCATTGAATTAAGTGCACATATTTTAACGGCATTAAAAAATAGGGCAGAACATATTTTAAAAACACCAGTGTCCAAAGCGGTTATCACGGTGCCTGCTTATTTTAATGATACACAAAGACAAGCTACAAGAGACGCAGGAAAGTTAGCCGGATTAGATGTGCTAAGAATTATCAATGAGCCAACGGCAGCAAGTTTAGCGTATGGATTAGGGTTAGACCCTTCAGAAGAAAAAACAATTGCAGTGTATGATTTAGGTGGAGGCACATTTGACATTTCAATTTTAAAAATAAGTGGCGGTGTATTTGAAGTGTTAAGTACGAATGGAGATACCTATTTAGGAGGAGATGATTTAGATAGAGCCATCATAGAATACTGGATGGGGTTAATGAAAATAGATACATTAGAGGATCAAAAAATATTAAAGCAACAATTAAGATTAGCAGCTGAGCAAGCAAAAATTGCTTTATCCAATGCAGCACATTTTGAAACGAATTTTGCTGGTGAAAAATTAACCATCACAAAAGAAATATTTGAAAATTTAATTGCATCTATCGTTGATAAGACAATGGATTGTTGTGCGAAAGCTATGAAGGACGCGGGTTTGAAAGTAACAGATATCAATACTGTATTGATGGTTGGTGGAAGCACGAGGGTGCCATTGGTTAAAAATACTGTATCTAAATATTTTAATCAAGCAGTGAATGATATGGTGAATCCAGATGAAGTAGTGGCATTAGGAGCTGCAGTGCAAGCAGATATTTTAGCTGGCAATAATCAATCTATGTTGTTATTGGATATCACACCATTGAGTTTAGGCATTGAAACAATGGGTGGATTGATGGATGTGTTATTACCAAGAAATTCTAAAATTCCAACACAAGCTGGAAGACAATATACCACACAAAAAGATGGACAGTCAGGTATTCAAATTGCGATTTATCAAGGGGAAAGAGATTTAGTAAAAGACAATAGAAAGTTGGGTGAATTTACTTTATCAGGTATCCCATCAATGCCAGCAGGTTTGCCAAAAGTGGATGTGCAATTTTTAATCAATGCAGATGGCATCCTCCAAGTGCGCGCAAAAGAATTAAGAACAGGATTGACCCAAAGCATTGAAATCAAACCACAATATGGTTTAACAGATCAAGAAGTGGAACAAAGATTAATGGATAGCATTACCTATGCAAAAGAAGATATTGCCACAAGAGCATTGGTAGAAGCGAAGACAGAAGCAGAACAAATTTTAGCAGTGACCGAAAAGTTCATGTCAAAAAATATAGCGTTATTATCTAAAGAAGAATTGATGCAAACTGCAGAAGCGATGCAGGCATTGCAATTGGCGATCACGATGGAAGATAAAAATTTAATCCAGGGAAAAACCGAAGCATTGAATGAATTGACCAGGCCATTTGCTGAACGTGTGATGGATCAGGCTATTTCTGGGGCACTAAAAGGGAAGGGGATTATGGATTAACTGGCTAAAAGGCCCTATTTATAGATTTGTGGAGACAAAATGGGTCAAAAATTTGTTTTTTTAATTTCAAGCCCTATCTTTGCTTTCCAAATTAAAACGCCTGAGGAGGTATATATTATGTTAATTATTGATTCAAAAGACTGCGAGAACATTGACAAGGCCCTTAAGAAGTACAAAAAGAAGTTTGAAAAAAGCAAAACTTTAGTAAACTTACGTGCTCGTCAAGCATTTGTAAAGCCATCTGTAAAGCGTCGTTTCCAGGTATTGAAAGCGATTTACAAGCAACAAATCTTCTCTGGTAAAATCGAAGGATAGTTTCTAAAGAAACTCAACAATATTTTAAAGCCCCTTTTTTAGGGGCTTTTTTCATGTTTCAACTTTTTTTAGCCGTAATTTTAACCATGACTATTCAAACAAGATATCCGCCCTTAAATGCTTTTCTGGCCTATCTCCAGTTTGAAAAAAGGTATTCCAGACATACTACCATTTCCTACGCGAATGATTTGACTCAGTTTTTTGATTTTATTGAAACACAATATGAGGGGTTGGCCTTTCAACAAATTACAGGCACTTTGGTGCGCAGCTGGCTAGCGAGCATGAAAGAACATGAAATGTCAAGTAAATCTTTGAATCGAAAAATATCTTCCTTAAAATCTTTTTTTAAATACCATATTCAGCAGGGTGCTTTGACTAAAAGCCCAATGGAGACAGTAATTAGTCCCAAGGTCAATAAAAGATTACCCAGCTTTGTAACAGAGCAGGATATGGAGCAATTGTTTACGAATTTAGCATTTGCAGAGGGGTGGAAAGGCTTTACAGAAAAGATGGTCATCCATGTTTTTTATGCCACAGGCATGCGTTTGAGTGAATTAATTCAATGCAAAGAAACACAGGTGGATTTAGCTAAAAAAGTCATCAAAGTAATAGGTAAGGGGAACAAAGAAAGGATCTTGCCAATTAGTCCAGCACTTGCCGAAGAATTGCAAGTATATATCCAGCAAAAACCAACAGAAGTACAAGGAAATCCTTATTTATTTGTGGCTGAAAATGGGAAGATGTTAAAGCCCAGAGCTGTCTATAGTTTTGTCAAAAAATACCTAGCCCAAGTGACTACTTTACAAAAGAAAAGTCCCCACATTCTAAGACATAGTTTTGCTACGCATTTAATGAATAATGGGGCAGATTTAAACGCAGTCAAAGAGCTGCTAGGCCATAGTAGTTTGGCTGCTACACAAGTATACACACACAACACCATTGACCAATTAAAAGCCGTCTTTTCAAAGGCACATCCCAAAGCATAAAGTTTTCTTAAATAATGACATAAATCAATGTTTGCTTTTTGAAATTGTGGTACCTTACTACTGCAGCGCGATGGCATACTACGCTGATTAGTTCTTAATTTTTTAACTTCTTTTAAAAATTAATTTTATGAACATCAACATTCAGACGGTACATTTTGACGCAGACGAAAAGCTATTAGATTTTGTGCAAAAAAAACTAGAAAAACTCGCTACATTTCATGATCGAATTACTAGGGTAGAGGTCTTCTTGAAATTAGACAATTTAGTGCATGCCATTAAGGACAAAGTGGTAGAGATTAAAATTCATATCCCCAAGCAAGATTGCTTTGTGAAATCGACTTCTAAATCATTTGAAAGTTCTTTTGAACATGCATTTGAATCGGTGATCAATCAGTTGAAAAAGAAAAAAGAAAAACTCGCAGCTTAATTCAACATTGTACAATATCTAAAAAGGCCCATTGGGCCTTTTTTTTGTCCTTTTGGCCCCAATTCTTCCATATTTCATTGATTTCTAAACATTTTTTGATTTTTGGGATAAAAATCACCTCTAAAATTTTGATAAATAAAGAATTCCATTACCTTTGCCATCCCAAAAATGGGTAGTGTTCTTTTAAGTAATGGGTTGAATTTGCCGGAATAGCTCAGTTGGTAGAGCAGCTGATTTGTAATCAGCAGGTCGCGGGTTCGAGTCCCATTTCCGGCTCAAAAGTGTTACGGGCAGATGGCCGAGTGGTTAAAGGCGACAGACTGTAAATCTGTTCTCTCACGAGTACGTAGGTTCGAACCCTACTCTGCCCACAAAATTTTACGTATATTGCTCATCCAAATGAACAAGCGCGTGAAATCTAGTTCTTTAGAATGTTCGTATAAGCGGGAGTAGCTCATTTGGTAGAGCGATAGCCTTCCAAGCTATAGGTGGCCAGTTCGAGCCTGGTCTCCCGCTCCAGTTACTTGATGGGAATGGCCGTTGTGGCTCAGTGGTAGAGCACTTCCTTGGTAAGGAAGAGGTCGTGAGTTCAATTCTCATCAACGGCTCAAAAGGATCTGGTTGAAAGCGTTGAAAGTGTTGAAAAAAAAGTTGATAAAAAAAGAAAGCTATGGTCGATGGACTCGGTGGTCTATTGACAGCAATTATAAAAAAAACAAAAACAAATAAAGATGTCTAAAGAGACCTTTAAGAGGGAGAAACCTCACGTAAACGTTGGAACTATTGGCCACGTTGACCATGGTAAAACAACATTGACAGCTGCCATTACAGACGTATTGTCTCAAAGAGGTTTAGCTGCTAAGAAAAACTACGATGAAATTGATGGTGCGCCAGAAGAGAAAGAGCGTGGTATTACTATCAACACAGCTCACGTAGAATACTCAACTGACACGCGTCACTATGCGCACGTTGACTGTCCAGGCCACGCCGATTATGTGAAAAACATGATCACTGGTGCTGCACAGATGGACGGTGCTATCTTAGTCGTTGCGGCTACAGATGGTCCTATGCCTCAAACAAAAGAGCACATCTTGCTTGCACGTCAGGTAGGTGTTCCTCAAGTAGTTGTATTCATGAACAAAGTAGACTTAGTTGACGATGCTGAATTGTTAGACTTAGTTGAAATGGAAATTCGTGAATTATTAACTTCTTATGGATTTGATGGTGACAACACTCCAATTATCCGTGGTTCTGCAACTGGCGCTTTAGCTGGTGAGCAACAATGGGTAGATAAAGTGACTGAGTTAATGAATGCTGTAGATACCTACATCCCATTACCTCCACGTCCTGTCGATCTTCCATTCTTGATGTCTGTAGAGGACGTATTCTCGATCACTGGTCGTGGAACAGTTGCTACAGGTCGTATTGAGCGTGGTATCATCAAAGTTGGTGAAGCATGTGAAATCGTAGGTTTGATGGAAACTCCAATGAGCTCTACTGTAACAGGTGTTGAGATGTTCAAAAAATTATTGGATCAAGGTCAAGCTGGTGATAACGCAGGTTTATTATTACGTGGTATCGAGAAAAAAGATATCCGTCGTGGTATGGTAATCTGTGCACCTAAAACGATCACGCCACATACAGACTTCAAAGCAGAGGTATATGTATTAAGCAAAGAAGAAGGTGGACGTCATACTCCATTCTTTAATAAATATCGTCCTCAATTCTACTTCCGTACTACGGATGTAACTGGAGAGTGTACTTTACCAGCAGGAACTGAGATGGTAATGCCAGGAGATAACGTTAGCATCACTGTAAAGTTGATCCAACCTATCGCAATGGAAAAAGGTCTTAAGTTCGCTATCCGTGAGGGTGGAAGAACTGTAGGCGCTGGTCAAGTTACTGAGATCGTTAAGTAATTGAACTAAACATATAACTGAAAGTCTTTGGTTCAAGCATCCGCTTTGACCAGAGACTTTTGGTTCATACGGGCATGGTGCAACGGTAGCATACGGGTCTCCAAAACCTTTGATCTGGGTTCGAATCCTAGTGCCCGTGCGAAGAAAATTTGCTATATTTAGCAAAATTTATCGGCGAATAAAAAGAAATATTATGAACAAAATAGGCAACTACTTTAAAGACAGTTACTTAGAATTACAAGAAAAAGTGACTTGGCCTACTTGGGCTAATTTACAGCAAAGTACTGTGATTGTATTGGTGGCTACGGTAATCATTACCGCTTTGGTATGGGCAATGGATTTTTCAAGTAACCAATTATTAAAATTGATTTACTCTTTATTTAAGTAAACATGGAAACAGATATACAAGCAATAGACGCACCAATTACAGCTGCACCAGCAGGTCCAGATACAAAATGGTATGTATTGCGTGTGGTGAGCGGCAAAGAAAAAAAGATTAAGGAATACCTTGATAAGGACATCATTAGAAACGGTTGGACTAATGTGATCAAGCAAATTTTCTTACCAATGGAGAAAGTGTATAAAGTGCAAAACGGTAAAAAAGTAATGCGCGAAAAAAACTATTTTCCTGGATATGTAATGATAGAAGTGGTTGATAACAAAGCTTCTATCGCAGATGATATTGTAATGCATATTAGCAACATCACCAATGTGATGCACTTTTTGACAGATGGTAAAGGGTCAAAAGGGAATATTATTTCTTTAAGAAAGTCTGAAGTAAACAAAATGTTAGGTAAGGTAGATGAGATGAACGATGCGGGCGGATCTATCAGCGAGCCATTCATTTTGGGTGAAACAGTTAAAATAATTGAGGGACCTTTCAATGATTTCAATGGCGTCATAGAAGAGGTGCACGAAGAAAAGAAGAAATTGAAAGTGACCGTAAAAATATTCGGTCGATCTACTCCTGTGGAGTTAAACTACATGCAAGTAGAGAAACTGAGTTAGAAGGAAAAAGGTAAAGAGTCCCTCCATGCAAATGGGGGGATTTTTTTGCCCCAAAATGGGTCATTTTCGGAAATTTTGGACTAAATATTTGGATAAAAGCCAATCTAATCTTACCTTCGCCGTCCAATTCACAGTTTTCGAACTGTGGATATTTGGGAGTCGATGCCATATTGGTCCGACGCTTAACCAAAAAAACATAACAAAATGGCTAAAGAAATCTCTGGCTACGTTAAGTTGCAAGTCAAAGGCGGTGCTGCGAATCCAGCTCCTCCAGTAGGTCCAGCACTTGGTTCTAAAGGTGTTAACATCATGGAGTTTTGTAAGCAATTCAATGCTAGAACTCAAGACAAACAAGGAAAAGTTGTTCCTGTTTTAATTACAGTTTACACAGACAAGTCTTTTGACTTCGTTATTAAAACTGCACCAGCTCCAGTTCAATTAATGGAAGCTGCTAAAATCCAAAAAGGTTCTAAAGAAAGTAACCGTGACAAAGTAGGTAAAGTAACATGGGATCAAGTTGAAGTTATCGCAAAAGATAAGATGGAAGACTTGAATGCATTTACTGTAAACAGCGCTATGAAGATGGTTGCTGGTACTGCTCGTTCAATGGGAATTACTGTTGACGGAAAAGCACCTTGGGAAAACTAATTTTATTCACCTTAAATATTAATGAACATGTCATTGACTAAAAAAAGAAAAGACGCTGCAGCAAAGGTGGATAAGAATAAATTTTATTCCCTTAAAGAAGCTTCACAATTAGTAAAAGAAATTAACTGTACAAAGTTTGATAGCTCTGTAGATTTACACATTCGTTTAGGAGTAGATCCTAAAAAAGCAGACCAACAAGTTCGTGGTACTGTTTCTTTACCGCATGGTACTGGTCGTACAAAAAAAGTATTGGTACTTTGTACTCCAGATAAAGAAGCAGCAGCAAGAGAAGCAGGTGCTGACTATGTAGGTTTAGATGAGTTTGTAGCAAAAATCGAAGGCGGTTGGGTAGATATAGATGTAATCATCGCAACTCCAGCTGTTATGCCTAAGATTGGTAAATTAGGTAAAGTTTTAGGACCACGTAATTTAATGCCAAACCCAAAAACTGGTACTGTAACAAATGATGTTGCAGCAGCAGTAAATGAAGTTAAAGGCGGTAAGATTGCATTCAAAGTAGATAAAGCGGGTATCGTTCACGCATCTATTGGTCGTATCTCTTTCACACCAGAAAAAATTGCTGAGAACAGTGCTGAGTTAATTAATGCGATCGTTAAATTAAAACCATCTGCATCAAAAGGAACTTATGTAAAAGGTGTTAGCATGGCTTCAACAATGAGCCCTGGAATTACTCTAGAAACAAAATCATTAATCAACTAGTCCTGGTGATCCGCAAGGAAATGACCTGGGTAAAAAAATAATTTAGTTATGACCAAAGATCAAAAAAATGAAGTGATTGAAATCCTAAAAGGAAAATTCAGTCAATATAATAACTTCTATATTACAGATACAGAATCTTTGAGCGTGGAACAAATTTCTAATTTACGTCGTTCTTGTTTTAACAAGGAAGTAGAAATGAAAGTGGCTAAAAACACTTTGATTCGTAAAGCATTAGAAAGTTTGGATAGCGAGAAGTATGCTGGTCTATTCGAATCATTAAATAAGGTGACTGCATTGATGTTCTCTGAAAACCCTAAGGATCCAGCTGTGATCTTAAGTGCATTCAGAAAAGAAAATGCTGGTGACAGACCAACATTGAAAGCAGCTTTCATTAATGGCGATATTTTTGTAGGTGACAACTCATTGGTTGCATTGACAAATATCAAAACTAAGAATGAGTTGATCGGTGAAGTACTTGGATTGTTACAATCTCCTGCTAAGCGCGTAATCGCTGCATTATTAAACCATGCTGAAAACGGAAGCTCTAAGACAGAGACGGAAGTTGTAGCGGCAGCGGTAGAAGTAGCGGTGGCTGAAGTAGCAGTTGAAGTACCAGTTGCAGAAGCAGCAGCTCCAGTAGCTGAAGCAGCACCAGAAGCGCCAGCGGAAGAAGCGGCTCCTGAAGTAGCTCCTGAGGCTTAATGAAAACCTTATGATGGGAGAGGAAATTTCCATCAAAAAATAGTTAATTTCAGAAGACTCGAATGAGTTTCTGTTTTTATATTGTTACATAATTTTTTTAAACCTTCCGCTGGAGCAATTGCTTTGAAAGCGGAAAAAATTGAAACAACATGGCAGACGTAAAAAAACTAGCTGAAGAATTAGTAAGCTTAACAGTAAAGCAAGTACAAGAATTAGCTGATGTATTAAAAGCTGATTACGGTATTGAACCAGCAGCAGCAGCAGTAGTAGTTGCAGCAGGTGGTGGTGGTGCAGAAGCAGCAGCAGAAAAGACAGCATTTGATGTGATCTTAGTAAGTGGTGGTCCAAGCAAATTAAACGTAGTTAAAATCGTTAAAGATTTAACAGGTCTTGGCTTGAAAGAAGCTAAAGATTTAGTTGACGGTGCTCCAAAAGCAATCAAAGAAGGCGTTTCAAGAGCAGAAGCTGATGAAGTTGCTGGTAAATTGAAAGAAGCAGGTGCTGAAGTTGAAGTAAAGTAATTTACTCGACCTAGGTCGCTTTAAAATATAGCCTCGGACTTTCGTCCGGGGCTTTTTTTTGACTATTTTTTTCTTCTACCTCTTCTTACTTTATAAACTTCGATAATATACCGAAATCTTTTCTTCTCGCTCGCAAGCTCGAACGCTCAGCCAAGATTTGTATATTTTCGAAGTCTTTAACCCTTCTTCTATAAATTCTAGAACTTAGAAAGAAATACAAATATTCATCGACCTTTCGAGCCTGCGAGCAGGGAGAGGAATATTTCTGTATTTTTTCTAATGTTCTAAATCAACCAAGACGTTAAGGATTCTCTAAATTTTGTCAAACTGGTAAAAATAGGGTGCGACATAATGAATTATCTTAATATTATATATATTTTAAAACAACATTTTAAATATATAAATAAAATATATTTAAAAATTTGACCATTTTTGACACTTTTTTCAAAAAAACTTTTAAAATCAAGGTTTTTGGTACAAAATTTGTTTTTGAGTCTGCCCTTCTTTACTTAACTTTGCCATCCTTTATTTTGGGCCTGTATTCTATTGTAAAAATGGTCGAGTTTTCGTCTTTTTTATACTAGGGTACACTTAAGCACAATGCTACCAAAAATTTAATTCGCAATAAAACTGGTTTATACCGTATGTCTACAACAATCTTGAACAACAGAGTCAACTTTGGTAAGATAAAACACATCGCCGAAGCACCAGACTTACTTGACATTCAGTTAGAATCTTTCAAAGAATTCTTTCAGTTAGAAACAACACCAGACCGCAGAGATGTGGAAGGTTTGTTCCGTGTATTCAAGGAAAATTTTCCTATCACTGATACGCGTAACATTTTCGTGTTAGAATTTTTGGATTATTTTATCGATCCCCCACGCTACACAATTGATGAGTGTATGGAGCGTGGATTAACTTATGCTGTTCCATTAAAAGCTAAACTACGTTTGAGCTGTAATGACGAAGAGCACGTTGATTTCCAAACCATCGTACAGGATGTATTCTTAGGAAACATTCCTTACATGACTCCGAGAGGAACCTTTGTGATTAATGGTGCTGAGCGTGTTGTCGTTTCTCAGTTACATCGTTCACCAGGTGTATTCTTTGGTCAATCAATTCATCCAAACGGAACAAAGATTTATTCTGCTCGTGTGATTCCTTTCAAGGGTGCATGGATGGAATTTGCTACCGATATTAACAACGTGATGTATGCGTACATCGATCGTAAGAAAAAATTCCCTGTAACAACTTTATTACGTTCAATTGGTTTTGAAACAGATAAAGATATCTTGGAATTATTCGGCATGGCTGATGAAGTTAAAGCAGATAAGAAAACTTTAGCGAATCAAGTTGGTCGTAAATTAGCTGCACGTGTTTTAAGAACATGGGTAGAAGATTTTGTAGATGAAGACACAGGTGAAGTAGTAAGCATCGAGCGTAACGAAATCGTTATGGAGCGTGATACTGTTTTAGACGAAGACGCTATCAATTTGATTATTGAAATGGGTGCGAAAAGTGTATTCATTCAAAAAGAAGATGTAGGTGGTGATTATGCAATTATCTACAACACATTAAACAAGGATACTTCTAATTCTGAATTAGAAGCGGTTCAACATATTTACCGTCAATTACGTGGTGCTGATGCGCCAGATAATGAAACGGCTCGTGGTATTATTGATAAGTTATTTTTCTCTGACAAGCGTTATGATTTAGGTGAAGTTGGTCGATATAAAATCAACAAGAAACTTGGTCATGATTTAACACAAGAGAAAAAAGTATTGACTAAAAATGATATCATTGAAATCATTAAGTACTTAGTACGTTTAACAAACGCGAAAGCAGAGATTGATGATATCGATCACTTAAGCAATCGTCGTATTCGTACAGTAGGAGAGCAATTGTATGCGCAGTTCGGTGTAGGTTTAGCGCGTATGGCGCGTACTATCCGTGAGCGTATGAATGTGCGTGATAACGAGGTATTCACTCCAGTTGATTTGATCAACGCGAGAACATTATCTTCTGTAATCAACTCATTCTTTGGAACTTCTCAGTTATCTCAATTCTTAGACCAAACAAATCCATTGAGTGAAATCACGCATAAGCGTCGTGTTTCCGCATTAGGACCCGGCGGTTTAAGTAGAGAGCGTGCAGGTTTTGAGGTGCGTGACGTACACTATTCTCACTACGGTCGTCTTTGTACAATTGAAACACCAGAAGGACCAAACATTGGTTTGATTTCTACTTTGTGTGTACACGCAAAGATCAACGATATGGGATTCATTGAAACACCATACCGTAAAGTAGAAAATGGTAAAGTTAATTTAAAGACCTTGACTTATTTAAGTGCGGAAGAAGAGGACAGTGCAAGAATTGCACAGTCTAATACGCCATTAAATGAGAAAGGTGAATTTGCGGAAGACAAAGTTATTTCTCGTGAAACAGGTGACTTCCCAATTTTAGATAAAGCAGATGTTCAATTTATGGATGTCGCTCCTAACCAAATTGTTGGTTTGAGTGCTTCTTTAATTCCATTCTTAGAGCATGATGATGCCAACCGTGCGTTGATGGGATCAAACATGCAACGTCAAGCTGTACCATTGCTTCGTCCAGAAGTGCCTATCGTAGGAACTGGTTTAGAGGGTAAAGCGGCACGTGATGCAAGAATTCAAATTCACGCAGATGGAGATGGTATGATTGAGTTTGTAGATGCGAATGAAATCCACGTTCGTTACAACAGAAACGATCTTGAACGTTTAGTAAGTTTCAACGAAGATTTAATTGTATATAAATTAACTAAGTTCATTAAAACGAACCAATCTACTTGTATCAACTTACGTCCTGCTGTAAAGAAAGGACAGAAAGTGAAGAGAGGAGATTTCTTAACAGAAGGTTATGCCACTAAAGACGGTGAAATTGCTTTAGGTAGAAACTTACAAGTGGCTTTCATGCCATGGAAAGGTTACAACTTTGAGGATGCCATCGTAATTAGTGAAAGAGTTGTACGCGAAGATTTATTTACTTCTATTCACATTGATGAATACGAATTAGAAGTGCGTGATACAAAATTAGGAGAAGAAGAATTGACTTCTGATATTCCAAACGTATCTGAAGAAGCAACAAAAGATTTAGATGAACACGGTATTATCAGAATAGGTGCTGCAGTAAAAGAAGGAGATATCTTAATTGGTAAGATTACACCAAAAGGTGAATC
>CAMBDE010000035.1 GCA_945865295.1 Chitinophaga pinensis
ACCATGGGTAGTTTCTGGCTCTGGTTTACATTGCTTCTTTTTTACTTTGCCTTATTCAAGTATCTTTTTTTAATTTTCTTTGCACCGCTATTTGCTTATTTACATTTACGTATTGTTGCAATACAACAATCAATTCCATTTTTATTGAATAAGGAAGATTATTTAAAATTAGTCATGAGGTCTATTGTAGTCAATTTGAACAATATGCTTTGGCAGACAGTGTATCTTATTCCCATTGTCTTGGTTTGCACTTTACCTGTAGTAGGTTGGTTTACGCCATTATTTAGCATTTTAATGGAGAGCTATTTTCTTGGATTTGCGATGATGGATTTTGGATTGGCTACAGAAAAACATAACAGAAATTTTGCCGCAACTTATGTGAGCAGTCATAAAGGACTTCCGGTAGGAAATGGTATTGTTTTTTATCTTTTACATTTACTGCCAATCATTGGATGGATCACAGCCCCGTTTTATGCACTAGTTGCTGCACATTTGAATACACAAGAAATTAAAGACACTGAATCATGAAGGACGCATTAGGAAAAGTATTGTTGTTGCCTATGTTATTGCATGAAGAAGGCTGGGAAGCGCTTCCAAAAGATGTGGCGATTTGGATTCAATCATGTGATGCATTTTTTGTAGAAAATGAAAAAACAACCAGAAGGTTTTTTAAAAAAATCTGGAAAGAAATGGTGATTGACGACTATCAGTGGTTTCCCATTCACCAAGTTGAAGCAGCACAAGTAGACGCATTTGTACAAGTTTTAAAATCAGGTAAAACGATTGGTATTGTTTCAGAAGCAGGCTGTGCAGGGATTGCAGATCCAGGACAAATCTTAGTTGGGGCAGCACAAAAAATAGGCGCGATAGTGAAACCCTATATGGGCCCTTCTTCCATCCTACTATCTTTAATGGCCAGCGGATTTAATGGACAAGGTTTTACATTCAATGGATACCTTCCAATTGATGCGACCGAAAGAAAAAAGAAAATTCTACAATTAGAGCAAATCGTCCATAGCAATAGCATTGCACAATTGTTTATTGAAACGCCTTATAGAAACAATCAGTTATTAGAAGCCATCCTTCAAACCTGTCATCCTAACACGCAACTCTGTATTGGTGTGGATATCACTGGCCCAACAGAATCCATCAAAACAGCTACCCTACAGTATTGGAAAAATAACAAGCCCGAGTTACATAAGCGACTTGCTATTTTTATTTTAGGAAAATAAGTATTTACCGAAATAATAGGAGCTTGTTTTTGCACTATGATTGTAGATGCAACAGAAATTAAAACTATGGAGGGCATCGAATCCTATTTTTTTTATTTGTTGTTATTTTTTAATTGGCTTTTTAGCCTTTAACTCTTCGAAACAATATTGGCCCATACTATCCAAAACGACATTACTGCTTCTGGTATGTATTTCATGTATTGGTTTATGCATTGTGCATGCATTTAAACATAAAGCAAAGGCTCTAAAAATAGTGCCAACAATCCTATTGCTATTTTGGGGTGCCCTAGTGGCACAGTATCATGCTAGTAGTTCATTTTTGAGTGAAATGGTATCAGCGCAATGGGTCATTGAAGTCAGACAATACTTTATATCAAAAATTGATCATTCTTTTGCCGACCCTGAATCCAATGCATTTGCCAAGAGTTTATTATTTGGCACAAAATCGGACATGTCCCCAACCCTTAAATCAGCATACCAACAACTTGGCATTTTGCATATCATAGCTATCAGTGGTATGCACCTAGATATTTTATTTAAATTGTTAGAAAAAGGTACCCTTTGGTTGCCCAATAAAAATTGGGCAAGATGGACAAAACTGATCAGCCTTCTTTTAATTGTATGGTCCTATACACTCATAGCGCATGCTGGACCATCGGTGGTTAGAGCGAGTTTATTTTTTAGTACCCTATTGATTGGTCGATTTTTTTACCTTAATATTTTTTCACTCAACACCATTAGTATTGGTATCCTCCTAGTATTGCTATACAATAGTCAAATAATGACTGGTATTGGCCTGCAGCTTTCCTATGCAGCAGTGGTGGGGATCCATTTTTTTTATAAGCCGCTGTTACAATTACTACCTATGGACAACCGATTACTGCATATTGCATGGAGTAATCTGGCCATCTCTATCGCAGCGCAGTTAACTACATTGCCCATTGTATTGTATTATTTTCATTCAAGTTCAAGCTTATCCATTATTGGCAATTTCCTATTTGTGCCTTTAAGTAGTCTCTTATTATACGCATTATTGATATGGTTAGTCTTGCCTAATATCCAAGTGGTTCATACACTCATTGCAAAAGGAATTGGCTGGTATATCAAAACGATGAATGAAAGCATCCGCCTACTTTTTCAGTACTTGCAAATAGAGGATCGTCATTATGACCTAGGCATAGCAGGACTACTGTATTATTATTTTTGCCTCTTTGTGGGTCTATATTGGATTTTAAATAAGTCTCCCAAAAGTATATTGCTGCTACTTTTTGGGACTTGTCTATATAGTAGCATAAAGTTATTCAGTCTTTAACCCATTTTGTGGAAAATCCGAGCAAGACAAAAATCCAGAAGCTCGTACCTTTACATATGGAAAAGAAAATACAATCAGCATTAATCTCTGTTTTTTACAAAGATGGTTTAGAGCCTTTGGCTAGAACACTACACCATCACAATATCACGATCTACTCTACTGGAGGAACACAAAAATTTTTAGAAGATTTAGGCATCCCATGTGTGGCTGTAGAGTCTGTGACTGGATACCCTTCTATTTTAGGTGGGCGGGTAAAAACCTTGCACCCTTCTGTTTTTGGGGGCATTTTAGGAAGAAGGTATGAGGCACAGGATTTAAAGGAAATGGAAGAATTTAAGATCCCCGCGATTGACCTTGTCATTGTTGATTTATATCCATTTGAAGAAACATTAAGGACCACGACCGAAGAAAAAGCAATCATCGAAAAAATTGATATTGGAGGTCCATCTATGATTAGAGCTGCCGCAAAAAACTTTAGAGACTTAACGGTACTTGCTGCAAAAGATGATTATGCAGTATTGAATAAAATATTGATTGATCAAGCAGGTAGTACTAGTTTAGATCAAAGAAAAGCTTTTGCTGCAAAGGCTTTTGAAGTGGTGATGCATTATGATATTGCAATTAGCAATTATTTTAATCCTGCCACTGGCAAGACATTGCGTTATGGAGAAAACCCACATCAGGTAGCCACTTTCTTTGGTGATTTAGATACTTGGTTTACCCAATTAAATGGCAAAGAATTATCCTATAATAATTTAGTGGATGTAGATGCAGCCATTGCACTCATCCAAGACTTACCTGCAACAAGCTTTGCAATTATCAAGCATACCAATGTATGTGGTGTGGCGCAAAGAGCGACTGTATTTGCAAGTTGGGAAGCTGCATTGGCTGGAGACCCTGAGAGTGCATTTGGTGGCGTATTAGTCACCAATGGTACCATCGATAAAGCTACTGCAGAAGCCATTCAAGAACTATTTTTTGAAGTATTGATTGCCCCTGCATACGAAGCAGACGCATTAGCCATTTTAACGACTAAGAAAAATAGAATCTTACTTGAAACAAAGCCAGGTATTCATTTTCATCCGACACAAAAAAAATCAATCCTAAACGGAAGTCTTGAACAAGGCTTGGATACAGGCAATTATACCAATTGGGAGGAAGTAGGTGCAAGACCTTGTACCGAAACCGAAAAAGCAGATTTACTTTTTGGCAATATCATTTGCAAACATTTAAAGAGCAATGCCATTGCTTTGATTAAAAATAAGCAGCTGGTTGGAAAAGGCTGTGGACAAACATCTAGAATCGATGCATTGAGACAAGCCATTGAAAAAGCAAAGCATTTTAATTTCGATTTAAAAGGAGCAAGCCTAGCATCTGATGCTTTTTTCCCTTTTGATGATTGTGTAAAAATTGCACAAGAAGCGGGCATCGAAGCATTCATTCAGCCAGGAGGTTCTGTAAGAGATAAAGATAGTGTGGCGTATTGCCAAGCCAATGGTTTAGCCATGGTGATGACAGGGCTTAGACATTTCAAACACTAAGCTTCAAAATGGCCAATCAAAATAAAGCCTACTTTGCATTAGCCGTTACAAGTATTGTATGGGGTACCACTTGGGTTGCAAGTAAGATGGGCATTAATCATATGCCCGCATTTGAATTAGCAAGCATCAGACAATTTTTAGGTGGCTCCTTGTATGTTGGATTTTTTTTAATCAAAGGTGAAAAAATACCGACTAGGCAACAATTTCTTTGGTTATTGGGGATGTCCTTATTAATGTTTGTCTCCTCCAATGGGATTGCTACTTATGGATTGCAATTTATCACAAGTGGATTAGCTGCTTTAATTGCAGCCTTGTATCCTTTATCAGTTGTATTGATTGAAAGGTATTATTATAAAGCAATAGAGATCACACCAAAAACCTTGATTGGTTTATGCCTTGGATTATTGGGTATTGGTTTTATTTTTTACAAAGACAGTTTAAGCTTTCATGGGAGTCAATATATTGTAGGCGTTGGATTGTCATTTTTAGCCATGATCACATGGAGTATTGGATCTATCATTATTTCAAGAACTAAAATCAAAATCAACGCATACAATTCAATTGGATGGCAGATGTTGATTAGCGCCTTCATTATGGGTACGATCACCATCATTAGCGGAGACTATGTGCCTTTACATCAGATACCTGCTATCTCTTGGGGCGTAATTGTATACATGGTGATTGGAGGATCTGTATTTGCATTTATCTCTTTCATCTATAGCATGAAGCATTTAAAATCTTCTATTGCATCACTATACGCTTATATCAATCCAATCGTGGCCATATGGGTAGGTTCTCTTTTATTAAATGAGCAAATGACCTGGAATAATATTGTAGGGACCATCTGCACTTTAATTGGTGTGTACTTAGTCAACAAAAGTTTGAAGGATCAAAAGGATCCAGTCCATGCAATCTCAGATGCGGATGGAATGTAAGTGATATGTAATGAAGGTATGGTGGAAGGTTTACTTTTTATTTTTCTCTTTCCAAAGTTGATTGAAAGTCTTAGTAGGAAATTGCAAAGGGGATCTTTGCTTCGCCCAACCTTTAAATATTTTATTGACTACCCAATTTTTAATAGTTGCATTGCCTTGGTTCATTAATAATCGATTCATGGATGCTTGTTTCCAAATCTTCCATGCAAATTCTTCAGAGAAATTACTTTCACCAGCCACAACCGACTCCCTTCTATTTTCTAGTAAAAGCTCGTGTAAATTAATTTTAACAGGACATACCGCAGTGCAGTTACCGCATAAGCTCGATGCAAAACTTAAATGTTTATAATCGTGCATGCCTCTTAAATGAGGTGTGATCACACTTCCAATTGGACCACTATATGTAGTTTCATAAGCGTGACCTCCGATATTTTTGTAGATAGGACATGCATTTAAGCAAGCACCACAACGAATACAATAAAGTGCTTCCCTGCTTTTTGCATTCGCTAATAAATTAGTCCTGCCATTGTCTAATAAAATCACATACATATCCTCAGGGCCATCTGCTTCATCTGCTTGCTTAGGTCCACTGATAATACTATTGTACACGGTGACTTGCTGACCAGTGCCATAAGTCGATAACAAAGGCCAAAGCAATCCTAAATCAGTGACAGAAGGGAGTACTTTTTCAATGCCTACAATGACAATATGTGTTTTTGGAAAAGCAGCAGATAGTCTGGCATTCCCTTCGTTTTCTGTTAATGCTATGCCGCCAATATCTGGCAAAATAAAATTAGCTCCGGTGACCCCGATTTCTGCTTGTACATATTTTTCTCTCAAATTTCTTCTTGCTACCAAAGTCATTTCCTCTGGCGTCATATTGATATCTGTGCCTAATTTTTCAGCAAATAATTTGGCCACATCCTCTTTGCTTTTATGCATTGCTGGCGTCACAATATGATAAGGCGCTTCGCCATCGAGTTGTTGGATATACTCTCCTAAATCTGTCTCAACAGACTCAACACCGATGGATTCTAAATAAGCATTTAAGTGAATCTCCTCTGTCACCATGCTCTTGCTTTTCACCAAAGTTTTACATTCTTTTTTCTTACAGATAGACCCAATAAAATCAAGTGCTTGCTCGCTATCTTCTGCCCAAAAAACTTTTGCCCCACGCTTGGTGATCTGTTCCTCAAATTGGGTTAAATATAAATCCAAGTGCTCAATAGCCTCCCATTTAATATTTTTTGCTTGAGACCTTACTTTTTCTAAATCAACAAATTGCATTTTACCCTTTGGCACAACAGCATTGTATTTACCAATATTAAAATTGATTTTTTTTCTGTGTTCCGTATCGAGGGCCTTCTCGCTACTTATTTGATCAAATGATGTTGAGTAAACACTTTCCATATAGACTTATTTTTTTGCTAAATGTTTTGCAGAAGCTTCTAATGCCTCGTAAAATTCATCGCCATACTTTCTAATAATGGACTCTTTTAAAAAAACATAAGCAGGCACTTTTAATTTAACCCCAAGATTACAACCCGATTTACATAAGTCCTCTCTTGGTTCATAGTTCATATATTCGATCGATGGATCAGACTTGCTTTGTTGAATTTTAATGGGAAATAGATGACAGCTAATTGGCTTTTTCCAAGAAATTTTACCATCATTATAGGCTTGTTCAAAAGCACATTTAATGATATTCTTTTCATCTTTATATCCGTAGGCACAAATACCGCCATTGATTGTAGGAGTCACCCAACCAAATTCTCTATCATATAAATATGGACCCACGGTTTCTACTTCTTTAATCCCCTGCTTAGTCATATAGGGTTTAACCGTTTCGTAAAACTGCTTCACGTATTCTTTTTCTTGATTGTCTAATGGTGCACCAGCATCCCCGTCCTCGCAACAGCCCCCTTTGCACTTTGTTAAATCACAAACAAATTGCTCTTCTATTACTTGGTCACTCACTAAAACTTGGTCAATTATAATCATACAAAAAGGGTTAGCACAAAGGTATTAATAAATGATTAAGATTTCCAATGAAAGGTCTGCACAAGCTGTTTTAAATCTTGGAACAAAAAATCAATCACTGGTGCGAGTGAGTCTGTATTGGGAGTAGTATCAAAATAAAGCGCAGCCCTAAAAAAATGACGACTAGAATCCGTAATAAAGAATTGATAGGGACTTGCTACGTCTCCGCCCAAATGAAAAAATACACCTTGAAGCCCTATTGGATTTTCAAAAGCAGAATCTTCAATGAAACTAGCCTTATTGGAATGGTTATTGGCAAAATTATAGGCATCGCGAACCAATACATCTAATTGGTCTTTTTGTACGGCATTGTAACTAATGTATAATGTCGCATTCAGGGAAGGGAATTGCAGGTTCATCCAGCCTGGTTTTGACTGATCTAGGCCCATAGAGGAAACCTTTTTATCCACGACTGCATAGTAAGGAATATCAAATGAATACGGTAGTCCATTTACTGCGTTAGATAGGTAAACTTTTTTAGGAAGGGTGATTGCAGGGTAGCCATTTTGTTTTGGCGTAAATCTTGAATTGCAAGCAGTAAAACCAATCGTAGCCATGATGGATACAATAAAAAAGAATTTATACATTTTCTTGGCTAATAGAAGTGATGGGGGTAATGATGGATTGAACTTTATGAATTCGATTTTTCTGGATATCTAAAGCAGTAAAACTAAATTGCTTGTACTTCACCACTTGTTGTACTGTCGGAAATTCTCCAGCCAATTCTAATATCAATCCAGCCACGGTATCACTCTCTCCCTTCACGGCATCAAAGAAATTAGTTGGAATATCAATAAAATTACAGAAATCAATAATGGCTGTCTTGCCTTCTATGATATAATGAAAATCATCAATTTTTTTGATCATCGATTCTTCTTCATCAAACTCGTCTTTAATGTCCCCAACAATCTCTTCTAAAATATCTTCTAAAGTAATGATCCCACTCGTTCCTCCAAATTCATCTACTACAATTGCAAAGTGAATACGCTTAGATTGAAATTCTTTCAATAAATCTTCGATCATTTTTTGTTCATGTACAAATAAAGCAGGACGAATTAATATTTGCCATTCATAGGTCGCTTCTTCTTGTAAATGCGGAATTAAATCCTTGGTATGGATGATGCCGACAATGGTGTCTAGGTCTTCCTTATACACTGGGAATCGGCTATAATTATGCTCTTTTACACTTTCTAGTAATTCATTATAGGTAATATTGTCTTCCACGCCATATACGTCTAGCCTGGTTTTCATGATTTGACGAACAGTGATATTTCCAAATTTGACAATCCCTTTTAATATTTTCTTTTCACTATCTAAATGATTTGGCGAAGTGGTTAATTCAATGGCCTGATCCAATTCCTCCATACTATAGGTATTGCCTGTATCTTTTTGTGCTAATTTTTTTTCAATCAAATTGGTGTATTTCACCATTTGACCACTCATTCTAGAAAAAATAAAATACACCACTTGAATAACGCCCCCAAAGTCTTGTGCAAATCGAATATTGTTTTGAGTCGCCATCACTTTAGGCATGATTTCGCCAAAAAACAAAAGCAACAATGTAACAGCTAAAACTTTTATGATAAACTCGATTCCTGGAACAGGTATTTGGTCAAATAGAAATAGATCGTCAATCAGAATATTTGAAACAAGGATGATACAAATATTAATAAAGCTATTTGCAATTAACATGGAGGTCAACAATTTTTTTGGATCCTCTAATAGATCCACAATTCTTTTGAGTGGTTTATGATTTTTTGTTTTTAAGACTTGAATGTCTTTGTAAGACAAAGAGAAAAATGCCACTTCTGATCCTGCAATGGCAAAAGATAAAAAAAGTAAGGTAAAAAGTAGTAAAAGCAAACCAGCATCCTGTTGCATTTTTGAAATATCAAAATAACTGGCTGCTAAAAATATAAACTTACTCGAGTGCGCTTCCATGGTGGAAAGTTACTAAAAAATCATTAATGATTTTTGGAAAAGCATATTTTGACATCTGCTTAGGCTTTACCCACAAAGCATTTTGAAGCATTTTAGGCATTTTTGACAACTGGATACAAATAAAACGTGCTTCGATGGTTTGATGAGTTAAAACCTGCTTAAACAGTTTGGGTTGCTTACCTGCACCAATATACTTCCATTGTTTTTGGGAAATGCCAAATTGATTTTTTAATACCGCCTCTAAATAACTGTCAGAAAATACAGGCAAACGGTCCTGTTCCAAAATATAAAATTGAAATAAACCATTCCATACATCTCCTTCACCTCTTTGTTGCAACATCCAAGTCCCATTAAAATTGAAACAGAAAAAATCAAAATGTCTTTTCTTTTTAGTGATACGTTTTAATTTAACCGGTAATTGATTGACTTTGTTTACATTAAACGCTACACATTTTGATGACAAGTTACAAGCAACACAGTCTGGATTACTTGGCGTACATATCGTCGCGCCAAAATCCATGATAGCTTGATTATAGACGCCTGGTTGATCTTTTGCAAGGTGTTGATTTGCAAGGGTATTAAATAATGTAATACCTTCTTTTGTATCCGTAGGTGTTGAGATTCCAAGAAATCTTGCAAGCACTCTATAAACATTTCCATCCACCACAGCATAAGGTAAATTAAATGCAAATGATGCAATTGCTGCAGCGGTATAAGGACCAATTCCTTTTAATGCAAGCAACCCTTCATAGGTATTTGGAAAAATTCCTTTTGAAGTATTGGTGATCTGTCTTGCAGTATGCAATAAGTTTCTACACCTATTATAATAGCCCAAACCTTCCCATAATTTAAAAACTTTTTCGTCCTTTGCCTTTGCAAGATCTTGGATGGTTGGATAGGCTTGAATGAACTTTTCATAGTAGGCCCAGCCTTGATCCACCCTTGTTTGTTGGAGGATCACCTCGCTCAACCAAATTTTATAGGGATCAGATTCCCCTTTCCAAGGCATTGCACGATGGTTGGCTGTTTGGTTCCAAAGTAAGAGTTGTTGGGTAAAATAGGTAGACATTCAACGTAAAATTGCCTAAAAATAGGCAGATCTCCCATTGTTTAATCAGAAAATAAGCGAATAGGTAGGGGTAAAATAAATATATGCTTATTTTATATAATATATATGAGCTTAAAAATATGTCTATAAAAGCATAAAAAAAACAGACATATCGTTGTGAAAAGTTAAAATTTCTTATATTTAGTGTACAATAAACCCCAAAACCAAACTCCATGAGAAAATCTGATCTCATCAATCAAATCTCTGAGAAAACGGGAATTCCTAAAGTTGATGTTTTAGTCACTTTAGAAACCATGTTCAAAGAAGTAAAAGAAAACTTGGCAAACGGCCAGAATATCTATATTCGTGGCTTTGGCAGCTTTATTACTAAGAAAAGAGCTGCAAAAATTGGTAGAAATATCAAGAAGAATATTGCGGTAGAAATTCCTGAACATTTCATTCCAGCTTTTAAACCAGCAAAAGAATTCGTAAACGAGGTGAAAAGCAAACGTAAGTAGTTAACTTTGCAAAAATCTTTTTGCATTGAGAAAACCACAGCTTATACTCATCTTGTCAGGGCTACTGCTATTTAGTGTGCTCTACTTCTTTACTCCTAGATTTACTGCCAAAGAAGCCCCTGCTTCTAATCAAACAGCTGAAAATCAAGTTGTTACAACAGAATCGATTTTAAATACGGCTAAATTAGCCCTTTCGGAAAGCCAAAAAATAGCCTTATTATCTATAGAAAATCAATTGACCAAAGCATCCAATGCAAAGGATAGCTTGAAGTCATTCAAGGCATTATCTCAGTTCTGGGCAGATTCGGCCCAAAAACTGGCTCCATATTTATATTTCACTTACAGTGCTGCTTTGTTGGAAAATACTGAAAAAAGCCTCACTTTTGCAGCCCAGCTGTTGGTAGACAATCTATTGACGCCGGATGCACCACCAGCGATCCAACCTTGGATAGCCGGAAATGCAAAAGTTCTTTTAGAGAAAGCATTGGTAATCAATCCAAAAAATGACTCGGCAAAAATTAATTTAGGTGCTTGTTATTTATTTGGTAACCTATCTGACAATCCTATGCAAGGGATTACAAAGATCAAAGAAGTGGTAGATAAAGATTCAACCAATGCCTATGGTCAACTTATCCTTGCACTTGGAGGTAAAAAATCAGGACAATATGATAAAGCAATTGAGCGCTTTTTAACGGTGATCAATATTCAGCCTAATCATATCGAAGCGATGATTCATTTAGCAGAGTGTTATGAGTTGACTGACCAAAAAGCCTTAGCCATTGAATGGTATACAAAAGTTAGCAATAGCGTGAATATCCCTGAAGCCAAAGAAGCCATCTCCAAAAGAATACAAGAATTAAAGAAATAATATTTTATAACAGAAAAAGAATCGAACATGCCTTGTGGTAAAAAAAGAAAGCGTCATAAAATTGCGACGCACAAAAGAAAAAAACGTTTAAGAAAAAATCGTCATAAGAAGAAGAACAAATAGTTCTCATTCTATACAAGCATTTTTCAATTGAAAAATGCTTGTATTACTTTCCATTGCACGCCACTTCTCTACCTAGCAACTTTACTTTACCTTTTATCTTCCTTTGTAAAGTGGCCGTGTTTTCAAAAAACATAAAGCATATTCTCGCTAATAGGTGAGTTGTATGTTTTATTAAAAGTTGCTATTCGTGAACAAAGAATTAATTATTAATAGTTCTCCTGATGGGGTTGAAATTGCCCTTTTAGAAGAAAAAAAATTGGTAGAAATACACAATGAAAAGATAGACGCACGCTTTGCAGTAGGTGATCTATATCTTGGAAAAGTGAAAAAGATTATACCAGGATTGAATGCCGCATTTGTAGATGTGGGATTTGACAAAGATGCATTCCTGCACTATACCGACCTTAGTCCTTACATCAAATCCATTATTAAGTTCACGCATGACGCGATGAACGACCAACATAATCAATTTGATTTTTCTAAGTTTGAATCGGCACCTGAGATTGTAAAAACAGGAAAAATCAGTGAAGTATTAAACGGCAAGCCCAATGTATTGGTGCAGATTTTAAAAGAACCTATTGCCGCAAAAGGACCTCGCTTAACTTGTGAAATTTCACTAGCCGGTCGTTTTGTGGTGCTCACTCCATTCAATGAAATTGTTGCTGTCTCTAAGAAAATTCATTCCTCGGATGAACGCAAGCGTCTTCAAAAAATGATGGAGTCTATTCGACCAAAAAACTTTGGTGTTATTGTTAGAACAGCTGCCGAAGGCAAGACGACTGCAGAACTGCATGAGGATTTACTGACTTTGGAGACCAACTGGAAAAATATCCAGTCCAACTTAAAGGGCGCAGTGGCTCCAACGCGTATCATGAATGAAGAAAGTAAGACGACTAGTATCTTAAGAGACCTTTTAAGCGAAGATTTTAATAAGATTGTAGTGAATGATAAGAAGATTTATGATATCACCTTGAGCTACTTACAAAGAATCGCCCCACACAAATCAAATATTATCAGTTTGCATAGTGGAGATATCGGCATTTTTGATCAATATGGTATCACCAAGCAAGTGAAATCCTCTTTTGGGAAAACCATTAATTTAAATAGTGGTGCTTATTTGATCATAGAGCATACCGAAGCCCTCCATGTAGTGGACGTTAATAGCGGATTTAAGAGCGTTAGTAATAACCAAGAGGAAAATGCCTTACAAACGAATTTAGAGGCTGCAGAGGAGATCGCAAGGCAGTTAAGGCTTAGAGATATTGGCGGAATTATTGTCATTGATTTTATTGACATGAAATTGCCAGAAAACAGAAAGAAAGTACAAGAAGCATTAGAAGGTTACATGAAAACAGATAGGGCAAGACATTCCATCTTACCGATTTCTAAATTTGGACTTTTACAAGCTACCAGACAAAGAATCAGACCAGAAGTCAATATCAATACCTCCGAAGACTGTCCTGCTTGTTCAGGCACAGGGACCATTACTGCTTCTTTATTATTGGAAGATGAGATGGAGAAGAAACTAGCTTATTTGGCAACACATGGTCACCATAAACTGACGATACTAGTGCACCCTATCATTCATTCACACCTCACAAAAGGTATCTTTAATAGCATCATCAAGCGCTGGAAAAAGAAGTACAATTTAAAATTACAATCTCAGGCTTCCAATACAAGTCATTTAGTGGAATACAAATTCTTGGATGATCAGATGGAAGAGATTAAGTTGTAGCATTTCAATTGTAATATTACAATTCTAACACAAACCCATAAAAAAGGGTTCAAGTAACTATAAAAAAAAGACCCCGAAAATTCGGGGTCTTTTTTTTATGTCATCCTAGTTGGATTAATAACCTTCGTTTTGAACCAATTGCTTGTTCACATCCATCTCTCTTTGAGGGATTGGCATGATTAACTTTGGAGAGTTCCAAGCCAACGCGCCAACAGCAGTTTGTGTTCTTTTAGCGTCAGGTAAGAATTGTCCTTCGAAAGCCAATTCTAACTTTCTTTCTTTTAAGATATCTGCTAATGTCACTGCAGTTAAAGCAGGTAAACCAGCTCTAGTGCGAATTGCATTCACATCACTTAAAGGAGTTGCACCAACAACAGTCGTGTTTCTTTGGTTTGCTTCTGCTCTTGTTAAATACATTTCAGATAAACGTACCACAGGCACATCACCAAAACGATCTAAGTGCTTCAAAGTATAATAGTTACCAGCAGATAAAACGAAATAATCTTTTCTTTGATCTCCAGTTTCGTATTGAGCAAAATGGGCTGCTCTAATTTTACAATCTCTTCTTCCAGCAGAACCAGGATAAGTACTGAGTGGGATACCAAAATAGGTATTCAATGAATTAGCACCATCTTGTGCAGTTACTTTCATTGAGAATAAATATTCTCCAGGTGTTGTTCCACCATTATTGATGAATGTAAACCAGTTTTTACCAATCTCAGTCGCTAAACTTTTACCGCTACCCGTAATGACACGGTTAGCAGCAGCACCCGCTTCTGTATAATTTTTCAAAGCTAAATGTACTCTAGATAATTGAGCAGCCGCTGACCACTTAGTGGCATAGATGCCATTAGAAGAAGGCAATAAAGATTCTGCTTTCACTAAATCAGCAATCACTTGATCGTATACTGCTTTCACAGTTGCTCTAGCTTTATAATCTGCGTCAGTTACGTTAGAAGTTGGAGTTAATACCAATGGCACACCTGGATTAGTAGCATAATCGCCATCCCCTACTGACTTAGCATATAATTTTACTAATTCAAAATAAAGAGACCCTCTTAAAAATAAGGCTTGTCCTTCTACTGAATTTTTTCTTGTAGCAGAAGAAGTTACTTTATCAACTGCAGACAATGTATTGTTGATACGGTTGATCGTACTATAAGCAGAAGTCCAAGTACCCAATGCATTACCATTGTTTGCAACCATCTGTGCTCTATAGGCATCAGATAAGCCAGCGAAAGTACCAGTAAAATTGATATTCTCGATATTGCCGATTAACTCGTTCAATACCATGATATCACCTCCGTATGTAGAAACAGATTGAGCACCATCATAGGCACCTATTAAAGTTACACTTACGTCACCTTCAGACAACAAAGCTTTGTCGTCTGCAATACTTTGGAACGGGAAAACGTCTAGACGCTTTTCGCAAGCCGTAGCAAGTACGCTTGTAAACAAAATAGCAGCTAAGTATTTGTTTATTGTTTTGTTATATATTTTCATAAAATGCTTTATTAACGAATTAGAAATTAATGTTTACGCCAAACAAGATTGTTCTTGGTTGTGGCGGTGTGTAGAAGTCACTACCTTTTGCAATATTAGAATCAAAATCATCGGCGTTAACTTCTGGATCCCAATAAGGATACTTTGTGAAAGTCAATAAGTTTTGACCAGATACATAAACTCTTACTTTTTCAAGTTTAAGTTTATTTAATTTCTTAGAATCAAAAGTATAACCAAGTGAAGCAGTTCTTAAACGGATGTAAGAACCATCCACAATGTAACGGCTACTGATTTGAGCACCATTGTTAATATAAAATCTAGCTTGTGGGACATTTGTGATATCACCAGGCTTTTGCCAACGTGCCATTTGATCATAAGTTTGGTTGTCTTCGTAACGCATGTTTGCAGAAGAATAACGACCCATACCATAGATATTGTTTTCGTTACCCATCACACCATTAAAGAAGATCGTTGCATCAAAGCCTTTGTATGAGAAATTATTGGTTAAACCAAAAATCACATCTGGATTCGGATCACCACTTACAATTCTTGTCGCTTGACTGAATACACTAGTTGTGGTTCTATCGATCGTTCCATCTGCTAATTTTGTGTTCTTATACCATAAGGCGTTACCATTTGCAGGGTCAACACCAGCCCACTCTGCAGTAAAGAATACACCAATTGCATTCCCTTCTTGAACACGGTTCATGCTACCAACTCCACCTTCAATCACTTGACCTTGGATATTGTTTACTTTACCTTGATTCAATGCTACGTTAAAGCTAGTGTTCCACTTGAATGCACCAACTAAATTTTGCGTGTTCAATACAAATTCAAAACCTTTATTCTCTAATTCACCAATGTTCTTCACCATGCTAGAGAAACCAGTTGTAGCAGGGATATTTACATTTAATAATAAACCAGTTGTATTTTTTATGTAGTAATCGATTTCACCAGAAATTCTATTATTGAATAATCCGAAATCAATACCCGCATCTAGTTGAGCAGTTGTTTCCCACTGTAAGTTATCGTTTCTTAATTGAGAAGGTCTTTGACCAGCAGCACCTGCATAACCTGCATCACCACTAAACAAGCCCAATTGTGGGAAGTTACCAATTTCAGAGTTACCCACGATACCATAAGAAGCTCTTGCTTTTAAGAAGCTAATTACTTTATTATCCATTAAGAATTTTTCGTTAGACAAGATCCAACCAGCAGAAACCGCTGGGAAGAAACCTGTTCTAGCGTTTTTACCGAATCTAGAAGAGGCATCGATACGACCACTTGCAGAAACGATATACTTTTCATTGAAAGTATAATTAGATCTTAAGAAATAAGATAAGAATCTGAAATCTGACTGAGAAGAACTACCACCAGACTTAGTCGCAGCACTTGCAATCTTTTGATAAGAATCAGAAGGGAAACCAGTACCAGTTGTACTGTTGTATTTCGCTTGAGATTGTTGGTATTGCATACCTAAAGTGGCACTAAAGTTATGCACTCCAGCAACTTTATTGTAGTTGAAATAACTGTTTGTGTTATAGTTGGTAATAAACGCACCCGTGTTTACACCCTCACCTGTTGGAGAACTTGTATTTCTAACAGCTTGTGTTTGATAATAACGCTCTTCGTTTTGACTTAAGAAGTCTAAACCAAATTCAGATTGGAATGTTAAACCTGGTAATAATTTTACTTTAAAATAAGTGTTACCAAAAGTTCTGTATACATCCTGAACATATCTAGCGTAGTCAATTTGAATTCTAGGGTTAAAATAGATACCTACGTTTGCATCTCCTGGAGGTGTACCAATTGGTAATCCAGTTTCAGGATCGTAGAAAGGAGACATTGGCAATAAAGCCGCTGATTGTAATGGGTTAGAAAACGCATTATCACCTGGCAAACGACGGTTAAATGTTCTAGATAAACTTAAAGAAACACCTAAATCTAACCAGCTGTTAGCTTGTTGGTCTACGTTCAAACGACCTGTTGTTCTGCTTAAATTGTTACCAACGATTGTACCACCTTGGTCTAAATGTTGGAAAGAAGAGAAGAACTTCGTTTTATCATTACCACCTCTAATTTGTAAATCAGCTTGACGGTAGTGACCTGTTGTAAAAGCCTGATCCTGCCAATCATAAGTCTTGCTTGGATCTTTATCCCACAAACCAAAACTATTGTAGCTCATTATGCTTTTAGCGTATTGTGACCAGCTATCTGGATCGTCATAAGCATAACCGTCTTCATCATCAGTATATTTTGCAGCTTCCGTTATTAACTCATTGTACTCAGTTGAGTTCAACATTCTAACTCTCTTTGTTGCTTCTGATTGACCAGTTTGCAAGTTGAAAGTAATTTGAGTTCTACCAGCCTTACCTCTTTTAGTTGTAATTAAAACCACACCATTCGCAG
Organism: Chitinophaga pinensis; assembly: GCA_945865295.1. GTDB lineage: Bacteria > Bacteroidota > Bacteroidia > Chitinophagales > Chitinophagaceae > Sediminibacterium > Sediminibacterium pinensis_A. The sequence continues at coordinate 17,206 of CAMBDE010000035.1, forward strand.
CACGAGATCCGTAGATCGCACCTGCAGATGCATCTTTTAATACTTCGATTGATTCAATATCATTTGGGTTCAAATCAGTCAAAGGGTTCATGTCACCACCATAAGTAGATTGGTCTTGAGAAGTAACTGGGATACCATCTAATACATATAAAGGTTGGCTAGATGCAGAGATAGAAGAGTTACCTCTAATTCTTACTGTAACTGCCTGGCCTAATTTACCAGATTGGCTATTTACGAATACACCCGCAGCTTTACCTTGTAATGCCGCATCCACACTTGGTGTTGGCATGTACTCGATATCTTTACCTTTTACGCGGGCAATATTACCTGTTAATTCCTTTTTAATTAAAGATCCACCGAAACCAGTCACAACCACTTCAGAAAGTGATCTTACATCCTGTTTCAGTACAATTAAAAAAGACTTCGCATTGGTAGAAACCTGACGAGTTTCGTAACCAACTGCTACTACTTCTAATACTTTGTTTGCTTGAACTGCAATCGTGAAATTACCTTGTGCATCAGAGTTAACCCCTGTTTTAGTTCCTTTTACAAGTACACTCGCACCTGCAATTGGAGCACCCGATTCGTCGGTAACCTTACCATTGACTGTTGTGTTTTGAGCTATTGCTACTCCAATCATCAAAAAGGAGGCAAGAAAACTCAATAGAAAGAATTTTTTCATCATAGAATTTATTTTTTTGAAAAAACCATATTGGATTGAAGAGCAATTTAACAAAAATTTAATAGTATTAAGCAATTGTTACCTTTTTTTTTGAAATTTTTTATTGAGAAAATGATTTTTACTTACATATAAGTAAATTAAATAATACAAAATGCCATAATGTTTGATTTTCGGTAAATACGATGAAAGAAAAAGGGATTTCGGCCTATATTTACCCCATGAGTAAGTCCAAATCTGCCTTTTTTTGCACCAATTGTGGCTGTGAGTCCGCAAAATGGGCTGGCAAATGCCCAGCCTGTAATGAATGGAACAGTTTTACCGAAGAAGTCATTGACAAAGGCAAGGGCAACACAGCAACCTGGGAGGATTATGCTGTGACTCAAAAAGGGACCGAAGTCATTGGTATTAATGAAGTTCAAATTCAATCAGAAAAAAGAATAGATAGCTCAGATCCAGAATTAAACAGAGTGTTAGGAGGAGGCATTGTTCCAGGTTCTATTGTGCTTGTTGCTGGTGAACCAGGCATTGGAAAAAGTACTTTGTTTTTACAACAGGGTTTAATGATGAAGGATCAAACTGTTTTATACATTAGTGGAGAGGAAAGTATTCAGCAAATCAAAATGCGCGCTGACAGATTAAGTTTAGAAAATGACCATTTTTATTTACTGACCGAAACGCATACACAAGCGATTTTTAAAGCCATCAAAAAATTAAAACCAACTGTGGTGATTGTAGATTCAATCCAAACACTTGAATCTAATTTAATTGACGCCGCAGCAGGAAGTATTTCCCAAATCAAACAAACTGCAGCAGAATTTCAAAGATTTGCAAAAGAAACGGGCACACCTGTTTTTTTAATTGGTCATATCACTAAAGAAGGTTCCATTGCTGGGCCAAAAATTTTAGAACATATGGTGGACACTGTCTTACAATTTGAAGGAGACCGTCATTATGCTTATAGAATGTTACGAACTTTAAAAAATAGATTTGGCAGCACGAGTGAATTAGGAATTTATGAGATGACAGGAACGGGTATGAAAGTAGTCACTAATCCGTCTGCATTTTTAATTGCACAAAGAAACGACTCGCTGAGTGGAAGTACGATTGCAGCAGCGATGGAAGGCATGCGTCCATTGTTGATCGAAGTGCAAGCATTGGTGACTCAAAGTGTATATGGCACACCACAAAGAACGGTCACTGGATTTGATTTAAGAAGATTGCAATTATTATTAGCGGTGCTTGAAAAGCGCGGTGGGTTTGCGTTTGGGATGAAAGATGTTTTTGTAAATATCGCAGGTGGACTTAAAATAGAAGACCCTTCATTGGACCTTGCGGTGATACTTTCATTGCTATCTTCCTACGAAGATATCCCATTGCCACAGGGCATTTGTTTCGCTGGAGAAGTTGGATTGAATGGTGAAATTCGCGCGGTGAACAGAATTCAACAACGCATTGCAGAAGCAGAAAAATTAGGTTTTGAAAAAATAATTATTTCCGGATTCAATACCAAAGGAATTGATACCAAAAAACATGGCATCGAAATTATTCCTGTAGAAAGAGTCGACGAAGCCTATCGATTATTTTTCTAATCTTGAAAATTTATCAAGGTATACAAAACTACCTGAATGCTTTTTTGCATTTGTTGTATCCACAAATTTGTTTTGGTTGCGGCACAGATCAAGTTGAAAAAAATAAGCCCTTATGCAATCAATGCACCCTTGATTTGCCAACAACTGATTTTTTTAGCATCAACGAAAATACGGTTGAAAAACTTTTTTGGGGCCGAGTGCCAATTCAACATGCGGGTGCTTTATTGTTTTTCACAAAAGACAGCTTAGTGCAGACACTAATGACCCAATTAAAATACCACCACAATAAAAAAGTGGGCATTTTATTTGGGCAGTTAATGGGTCAAGCCATTGCAGCTGAAAAAAAATTTGAACAAATTGATTTATTGGTTCCTATACCAATTCTGCATTCTAAATTGAATAATAGAGGCTATAACCAAAGTCAAGTGATTGCAATGGGCATAAAGCAGGTTTGGAATAGGCCCATTATGCAGGATGTATTAATCAAAAAAAACTGGTCTAATTCACAAACCAAGAAAAATAGAACAGCCAGGCTACAGCAAGTTCCAGACCTATTTATTTTAAATCACCCAAACAGTATTGAGGGGAAAAATATATTACTGGTGGACGATGTGCTTACAACGGGAGCCACTTTAGAAGCGGCCATTGAAACCCTGATGGCTGGATCGCCTGCTTCTGTTTCGATTGCCGTTGCCGCTTATACACTTTAATCAACTTTTCAGTCAACCATTCAGCAAATTTCTTGTTATATTTATTACTTCAAACATTCAAAAGTCTATTATGAAAACGATACTAAGTTTCTTATTTATTGCTTGCAGCTTATTCACAAATGCGCAAAGCATCCATAGTTTTAAAGTTAAAAGTATTGACGGCAGTCAGATTGATTTGTCAAAATATAAAGGTAAAAAAATCATGGTAGTCAACACCGCAAGTCAATGTGGTTATACGCCTCAATATGCCTCTTTGCAAAAAGTGTATAGTCAATACAAAGACAAATTAGTGATCATTGGTTTCCCATGCAATCAATTTGGTGGACAAGAACCTGGTTCAAATGCGGAGATCATTGAATTCTGTGAAAAAAATTATGGTGTTACTTTTCCTCTAGCTGATAAAGTAGACGTAAAGGGTACCGATCAATCTTCGATCTACCAATGGTTGACTCAAAAATCAAAAAATGGCGTTTTAGATGCGACCATTGGTTGGAATTTCAATAAATTTTTATTGGATGAAAATGGAAAAATGTTGGCTTATTTTCCAAGTAATGTAAAACCAGATAGCGACGCAATTTTGACTTACTTAAATAAGTAGCTTACCCTAGGAAGTCCTATCTTCGCTGCATGTTATTGCGCGATATTATTGGTCAAGAAAAATTAAAGCATCAGTTAGTAGAGATGGTTCAACACCAAAGA
>CAMBDE010000036.1 GCA_945865295.1 Chitinophaga pinensis
TCAAGCTTTACTCTGAACATAGCATTGCTCATTGCTTCTATAATTACTCCATCTTGTTTAATCAGCGGTTGTTTTGACATACTTATTTTGGGGTTGCAAAGATATGGAAATGAATGGATTTACGAAAAATAAACCCCGAAATATTAAAAATTCACCAAAATAAAGGGGAAAGCAACGCTCTCCCCTTTATTTATACTGAAAATCAATATGTTATATATTATTATCCTCCTGGATACAAAGGTCTTTCTATTTCTACTCTAAACGGCCAAGGGATCGCTCCAAAAATGAACAATAAGGCAACGATGTATAAAATTAAAGTAGTCTTTGGAGCGCCTCCTTTTTTGTATTTAATATGACCAATCGTGATTAAAATAATAGCAATAAGCATGGTGAAAATATGCTCCACTGCCCAAAATCTAAGCACTTTATCCTTCATGACTTCGGCCATCCCCATGGTTTTGATGAAAAAGAAGCCTACAGGACCAAAAAAGTACTGATACAACCCTAAGACTAAAGTACTATGGGCACTGATTAACAATACTTTACTCGCTTTTAAAGCATCTTTCTTAAGTAATAATTGAACAATTGCGACAACAATTGCAATTAATACCACCCATCTAAGAAGGTTGTGTAAATGTAATAAACCTGTTTCCATAATAAATTGATTTTAGATTTCAGCTAAAATACAACTAATCTAGGTATTCTTGTTAATAGACCCAGTCCGCCACAAATAAATTGGTATCCCTCGTGCCTTTGTTGTTTCTGTTAGATGCAAAGATGATTTTTTTGCCATCTGGGCTAAACATTGGGAAAGCGTCAAACCCTTTATCTCGACTTATTTTAACTAGGCCAGATCCATCAAGGTTGATCAAGTACATGTTAAAAGGGAATCCTCGCTTGTACTCATGATTGCTGCAAAAGATGATCTGTTTGCCATCAGGCGTAAAATTAGGTGCCCAATTGGCTTGTCCTAGGTTGGTGATTTGCTTGGCGTCTGACCCATCCACATTCGCAACAAACACTTCCATATTGGTAGGTGCCACCAAACCTTCTTTCAAAAGACTGCTATACTCTGCTATATCGGTTGCTGTTTTTGGACGACTTGCTCTCCACACAATTTTTTTTCCATCAGGACTAAACCATGCACCTCCGTCATAACCTAAAGTATTGGTTACTTTCTTTTCTTTACCAGTAGCGATGTCCATCACATATAAATCTAAGTCCCCGTCCTTATCACTGCAATAAATCATTTTCTTTCCATCATAAGATAAAGTGGCTTCTGCATCATAGCCTTTTGCAGTGGTTAATTTTTTAATGACAGTGCCATTGGTATCCGCCATAAAAATGTCATAAGTGTTGTACAGAGGCCAAATATACTTGTTGCCATATTTTGCTCGATCTACTGGCGCAGGACAGTCTGCACTACCCTCATGCGTAGAGGCGTATATAATATGTTTTCCATCTTTCATGAAATAGGCGCATGTGGTTCTACCCTTTCCTGTACTCACTAATTTATATTTAAATGGATCTACTGCATTCAATGGTAGGTTTCCCATAAAAATTTGATCACAAACAATGCCTTCTTTAGGATTTGTTTTTTGAAAAATAATCTGCTTACTATCAAAACTCCAATAAGCTTCTGCATTGTCCCCTCCAAAAGTCAATTGTTGTACATTTTTAAAATGCGTTTCTCCTTCAAATTGGACCGTATCTTCTTGCGCCATTCCACTGAATCCTAAAAATAAGGCTGTTAAGACGCTGATGAATTTTTTCATATTGATTTCAATTGGCCGCAAAAATAGCGTTAATCATTAAAGACATGATGGCAAATTGAAAGAATCAGGAAATTTGGAATTTTTTTTGACGAAAAAATGACAGTTCCCTAAAAAAATAAGAACTTTGAACAAATCCAATTTATGGCAATCATTGCACCTTCCCTGTTAGCCGCTGATTTTTTAGAACTAGGTAAAGCTTGTTCGATGCTCAATGCTTCTGAAGCTGAATGGTTTCACTTGGATGTAATGGATGGTGTTTTTGTTCCAAATATTAGTTATGGTATACCCATCATCGAACAGATAAAAAAAACAACAAATAAAGAAATGGATGTGCACTTAATGATTGTGCAACCAGAAAAATATATTGCTGCATTTAAACAAGCAGGTGCCACTATCTTAACTGTGCATTACGAAGCCTGCCCACATTTACATAGTACTATACAACAAATTAAAGCAGAGGGCATGAAAGCTGGTGTAGCATTGAATCCACACACGCCAATTGATGTTTTGAAAGACCTAATTTTTGAGATAGATGTGGTTTGTATCATGAGCGTGAATCCTGGTTTTGGCGGACAAAAATTCATTGCACATACTTACGAAAAAGTAAAAGCTTTAAAGCAATTGATTGTCCAACATAATGCATCTACTTTAATTGAAATTGATGGTGGCGTTACTTTAGAGAATGCCGCAAAATTAGTTGCTGCTGGCGCAGATGTTTTGGTGGCTGGGACCACTGTGTTTAAAGCAACAGATCCTATACAAATGATTGCTAGTTTAAGAAATTGTTAAGCCCCAATTCCCACAAGGAGTAATCCACATAGTGTGCAAATGTTTGACTAGGTTAATGCATAGCTGTATGTTAAATTGTGTTAGGTAGAAAATAACCCTTCTCCTTAACCTCTAAAAACTACTACATTGACTGAAACCATCATCAACCTAGAATCTGTTAATCCAATTGATTTTTTTGGTGTTAACAATAACAAATTTGATCTTTTAAAAAAGAAATTCCCACTCCTTAAAATTTTATCACGCGGCACCCAAATTAAATTAAGTGGTGCTCCAGAACAAATTGATATTGCAAAAGAAAAAATTGAATTAGTCATTCAATACATGCAACGCAATGGCCATTTAAGTGAAAATTATTTTGAACAAATATTAGGCGGTGATGATGCCGAAGTGATTGATAATTTTGTGGATCAAAATCCAAATGAAATATTAGTCTTAGGTCCTAATGGAAAAACAGTAAGAGCAAGAACTGCCAACCAAAAAAAGATGGTTACATCGGCAGATAAAAACGATATCGTATTTGCCATTGGGCCCGCAGGAACTGGTAAAACTTATACTGCTGTTGCCTTAGCGGTTCGTGCATTAAAAAATAAATTAGTTAAAAAAATAATTCTTACTAGACCAGCAGTGGAGGCTGGAGAAAGTTTAGGCTTTTTACCTGGAGACTTAAAAGAAAAGATTGATCCTTATTTACGTCCTTTATATGATGCATTGGATGACATGATTCCTGCAGATAAATTAGCGTATTATATGTCATCTAGAACTATTGAAATTGCGCCACTAGCTTATATGCGTGGACGTACTTTGGACAATGCATTCATTATTTTAGATGAAGCACAAAACGCAAACGATTTACAAATTAAAATGTTTTTGACACGTATAGGTTCCAATGCAAAAGCAATTATTACTGGTGACCCCACTCAGGTAGATTTACCTCGTAATCAAAAGAGTGGTTTAGATAAGGCAGTACGCATTTTACAAAATATCGAAGGCATTGCACACATCCAATTAGACGAGGAGGATGTAGTACGTCATAAATTGGTAAAAGCGATTATCAAAGCCTATGATAAAGAGCGTGAAAATGAAACAGAAAATTCCTATCATAGATAATTTTTTTTTGAATATAACCACTAATTTGGCTCAAAATTAAGTAATTATCATATATATTAATACTTTTTATAATATATAATCCGTTGAAATATTTAATTATTGTAAATTGTTAAGAAAAACACAAATTGATATGAAGGATTATTAGTTTCTTTGCAACACTAAATAAAACAACAACTATGCTTAGTAAAAAATTACTACATTTTACAATCGCCATGCTGCTTTTGCCAGTATTGTCATTTGCTCAAAACACGACTGGTAGTATTAGTGGATCTGTAAAAGCTGACAACGGTGAAGTCCTTGTCGGTGCGACAATTAGTGTATTGCATATACCTACTGGTACTGTGTATAATGCACAAACAAGAAAGACTGGTTTATTTGATGTAAGTAACGTGCAACCAGGTGGACCTTATGCCGTAACTATATCATATGTAAACTATCAATCTGAAAAGAGAGAAGATATCTATGTTGCCTTGGGTGACGCAGTTAGATTAGATATTACCTTATCTTCTAAAATTGACAAATTAAAAGACGTCACTGTATCAACTACCAAAAGAGGTTCAGATTTATCAGTAAGAGGTGGTACACAAACCATCATTGGTCGTGATAAATTAGACAACTTACCTACTGTAGGTAGAAACGTGCAAGATTTCTTACGTTTTAATCCAACAGTTAAGTTTACTGGAAACCAATCAGATTTAGCTGGTGTTTCTATCGCTGGTCAAAACAACCGTTACAATTCATTTTATATAGATGGCGCCGTGAACAACGATCAATTTGGTCTAAGTTCTAGCGGAACGAATGGTGGTCAGGCTGGTGTCGGTCCTATTTCTATTGATGCGATAGATCAATTCCAAGTAATGATTTCTCCTTTTGATGCATCTATCGGTAACTTCACAGGTGGTGGTATCAACGCAACATCAAAAGGTGGTACAAATCAAGTGTCTGGAACAGTTTATTCATTTACACAAAATGAAAACTTAACAGGTAAAACACCTACAGGTGCTAAAGAATTAGCAACTAAGTTAAATCCTTTCACAGCAAAAACAACTGGAGCTAGTGTTGGTGGCGCAATTGTTAAGAATAAATTATTTTACTTCGTTAACTTTGAATCTATTGAAAACGAAAGACCACAGCCTTTTGATATCAGTGGTTATAGAGGTGCAAGCGGAAAAGCTGACATCGATAAATTATCTGAATTTGTAAAAACAAAGTACGGATATGATGTAGGTGGTTACCAAGACAACCCTTTTACTACAAGTGCAAAAAGATTAGCTACTAAAATTGATTGGAATATCAACCCAATGAATAAGTTTAGTTTATCATACCGTTTCAACGAAACAAATACATACTCAACTTCTGCAACTAGTTCTACTAGAGTGAATTTTTATAATAACGGTATTTTATTTCCTAATAAAACCAATTCATTATCTGCTGAATTAAAATCAGCATTTAAAAATGGTGCTAGCAATAAAATGTTATTAACCTATACAGGTGTAGTAGACGATAGAAGTCAAATTGGGGACCCATTCCCTCGTGTTACTATTGTAGATGGAACTGGACAAATAGTATTTGGATCTGAAGAATTTTCTACTTCAAATTTGTTGAAGCAAACCAACTGGAACTTTTTAGATTTCTACAAGTTCAATGTAAATAAGCATGCATTTACAGTAGGGGTAGATCTTGAATTGAGTAAATCTTACAATGTATTTATTCGTCAAAATTTTGGCTCTTATAGATTCGCTTCTTTAAATGATTTCATGACTGAAAAAGCGCCAATTGAATACTTTCGTTCATTTTCAGTGTTAGATCAAACAACTGGAGATAATACTAAAGCTGCTGCTAGTTTTAATACAGGTAGAGCAAGTGCTTTTATCAATGATGAAATTAGATATTCAGACAACTTAACAGTTAACTATGGTATCAGAGCAGACTACACTAAATTTTTGACTACTCCATTAGAAGATAAATACTTTAACTTCTTTACACCACAAATTTATGATTTCAATGGTGCTAGATCTGGTTCTATTCCTGATCCAAAAGTTTCTATCTCTCCAAGAATCGGATTTACATATAAGATGCCAGAAGAAAACCTGACTATCCGTGGAGGATTGGGTATGTTCACAGGACGTGTTCCTTTGGTATGGCCAGGAGGCGTCTACAACAATAATGGTCAAGCTGTAGGTGGAATAGCTATACGAGATACAACTGGTATAAGAGTAAACAATATCATTTTTAGACCTAGTCCAACTGGCCAATATACTGCTGCAGATTTGGGGTTAAATACAAATTCTGCAAGAGGAGAAATGAATTTAATTTCTAAAAACTTTAATCTACCAAAACTCTTACGTGCTTCTTTGGCTATTGATAAAAAGTTAAGAGATAATTGGTCTATCACAGTGGAAGGAAGTATAAGTAAGAATATCAATGAAATTTATTACAGAAGATTGGATATCCAAAAGCCAATTGGACAATTAACAGGTCCTGATAATAGATACATTTATAACAATGCAAGACAATTAACTTGGGCTAGTGGTGGTGGAGTTACTGTTGGTTCAAGTGCACCATATACAGGTGTGTTCTTATTAGAAAATCAACCTTACTACGGTCGTTCAGGTTTTGCATACAATTTGACAGCTTCTATTGACAAGTCTTGGTCTGACGGATTCTCTTTTAATGCATTTTATACCTATGGTTCATCTTTTGTAACCAATGAACCAACTTCTAGTCAAAATAGTTCTCAATGGAGATTTATGGAGACTGTGAATGGCAGAAATGATGTTCAGAGAACAAGATCAGACTTTGACCTTGGTCATAGAATAAGTGCATTTATTGCTAAGAAATTCACTTATGCAAAAGGTGCTTTAGCTTCTACCATTAGCTTAGTTTACAACGGACAGTCTGGTAATCCATTCAGCTATACTTATATTAATGGTCCAGTAAGAGATTGGAGTGCTACAGAAACAAATGATTTAATTTTTATTCCAACAGCAGCTCAGATCAAAAGCATGACATTTGTTCAAGGTTTATTTGATCCTGTTAGAAGAACATACCCTGTAGGTGATTATCCTTTATTACCTGCACAACAAGCTCAAGCCCTTGAAGATTACATTTCTCAGGATAAGTACTTGAATAGCCGCAGAGGTCAATATGCTGAAAGAAATGGTGCAAGATTACCATTTACAAATATCGTTGACGTGAAATTTTTACAAGACTTTAATGTAAAAGTGTTTAATAAGAAATATCAATTCCAATTAACTTACGACGTGTTTAACTTCACCAATATGTTGAATAGAAATTGGGGTAGAACTTACTTTATGTCTAACGATCAATTTGGTGTAATTAGATACCAGGGAGCGAATGGTTCAACAACACCTAGCTACAGTTTCTCTCCAATTAGAAACAACACACCTTGGGGTTTAAGTTCTAGTGTTCAACCAAGCTTTAGTGCTAGATGGACAAGCCAATTAGGTTTACGTTTCAAGTTTTAATTGAATAATTTTAGGATCAAATGATGATCTATATCAATGCCCTCCAAATTGGAGGGCATTTTTTTTGACTTGGTTTTGTAAGATCTTAATATTATTTGTAGTTTTAAGCTGTATGGGCCAAAATTTAACACAGTTTACAATAGGTATTGAGGAAGAATACATGGTATTAGACCCTGGTTCCAAGGAATTAAAGAGCCATCAACAAGCTATTGTCAATGAGGGAGAAAAAGTCTTTAAAGATAAAATTAAGGCCGAAATGCACCAAGCGGTAGTAGAAGTTGGAACTGGAATTTGTCAGGATGTAGAAGCTGCTTATCAAGAAATATTTGAATTAAGAACTTCAGTGTCTTCCATCGCAAAAGAATTAGGTTATAGTATTGGGGCTTCGGGTACCCACCCTTTTAGTTTATGGGAAACCCAATTGATTTCGGACCAAAGCAGGTATCAAGCGCTTTTAAACGAACTACAGCAAGCTGCAAGGAGTAATTTGATTTTTGGTCTACATGTACACGTTGGCATGGAAGATCGCCGTATGGCCATTCATATTGCCAATACAGCTAGGTATTTTCTTCCTCATATTTATGCATTAAGCACCAACTCCCCTTTTTGGGAGTCAAGTAATACTGGCTATAAATCTTATCGCTCTAAAATATTTGACAAATTTCCTAGAACAGGTATTCCCGACTATTTTGAAAGTATCGAAGCCTATGAAAGTTTTATTCAATTATTGATTAAAACCAATTGTATTGATAATGCAAAAAAAATATGGTGGGATTTAAGGGTACACCCTGTGTACAATACGATTGAATTTAGAATTTGTGATGTACCCATGACCGTTCAAGAAACGGCTACGATCGCTGCTTTGTTTCAGGCTTTATGTGCTAAAATTTATACACTCAGAAGACAGAATATCAATTTCATCAATTACCAACGTGCATTGATCAATGAAAATAAATGGCGTGCAAGCAGGTATGGAATTGATGGATTACTGATTGACTTTGGTAAAGAAAAAGAAGTACCTGTAAAGGAGTTGATTAACGAATTACTTGAATTTGTAGATGGTGTGGTGGATGATTTAGGAAGCAGGAAGCATATTGAAAAAGTACAAGACATTTTTACCAATGGAACTGGTGCAGACAGACAATTGAAAGTGTTTAAGGAAACTGGCAGCTTAGTTGAAGTGGTCAAATATATTGAGGCAAGCTTCTTGCAACATTAAGTAAATACATTTCTACTAATTGATTATCTTAAAATCTGTTATTCCCCCACTTTAAAATCAAATAGCGTGGCTGTAAAAAGTCCACGTTCTCTCTTTTTAAATACGACATCCCAATCACCTTTGTACCTTAAAATTTTAGGCACTAACAATCCGTTGGGAGTATACGTCATTTCAACCTCCATTTGTACATTAAAATCATAGACACCCGCTTTGTAGCTTAGGGAATAGTTACGACCTAAAACCTCCAATGTGGTTGGATTAAACCAAGTGATCATTTGATCTACAACCACCCTATCTTTTGCAAAAAAACCAAGATCTTCTTTGGGCTTAATCTCAAATACATAAGCTAATTTACCGTGGTAGTCCACATAATCCAATCTATAATCATACAACTCGTGTGCGTTATCGTCGTATAAATCTAATTTATTACCAATCATGGGTATGCCAGGAATTTTTTCACCCGGATTAAAAAACAACATTTTCAATTGCTCTTTTGCTTTTTCAATACCAGAACCTTGAATGGTTCTTTTTTTACCTTTTACAATATTGGTTTCACCACATATTTTTCCTTTTGTAAAAAATAAACTTGCGTATAAGGAAGGTGTCACATAATTGTATTCACCTTTACTGTCTCTTAATTTCCCGAAAGTTTTTTCTTCAAGCACATCCATTGTTCTACAGTCCCCTATTCTATTTTGACGGGTGCGACTATCCAAAGAGGCTTCCATCTTTTGATTTTTATCATACATCTCGATATGATTGAATGAGCTGTATCCTATTGTTCTTAATGTTTTGAAGGCTTTGTAAAAACTGGTATCTCGCTTTATTTTTGCTAAAATATCTTTATACTCAAAATTGTTTCTAACAATCGCATCTGCTAGTGTAAAAGTCTGATTTTCTATATTCAATGTCGTATCCTGCGCCCAAGAATGACCCACTAAGCTCATAGAAATTAAAAATAAGAATGAACGCATATTTATTTGATTTGAGTCATTTTATAATCCACTTTCACTTTGCCTTTATGAATGTCATTCAATTTGCCCTGTAGCATTTTCTTTCTAAGAGGCTTAATATAATCAATGAATAACTTACCCTCAATATGGTCATACTCATGTAAAATGACACGAGCTGTCATGCCATCAAAAGTAGCTGTATGTGCTACAAAATTTTCGTCCATATATTTAAGTGTCACTTTCTCGTGTCTTAAAACGTCTTCTCTAATTTTTGGGATACTCAAGCAACCCTCATTGTAGACCCATTCATTGCCACTTAATTCAAGAATTTCTGCATTGATGAATACACGTTTAATACCGGGTGCATCTGGATAAGATACGTCTTCTGGTTCGGCATTTTCAAAAATTTGTTGGCTATCCATGACAAATAACCTGATAGCTCGATTGATTTGAGGTGCTGCAAGGCCAACCCCATTGCTATCGTACATGGTTTCCCACATATCTTCGATGAGCTTCGTCAAATTGGGATAATCCGCATTGATTGGCTCACCCACTTTTCTTAATACAGCAGCACCATAGGCTACAATTGGTAAGGTCATAGTTGTTCAATTATGGGTGCAAAGTTACAATAAATAGGTCGTAAATAGATTCAGCTTTCTTTAAGGCATTATATCCTTATGATTAAGGTATTCTTGAAGGAGGATGGTTGCAGCAATTAAATCTACATTTTGCTTCACCTGACGGTCTTTCTTTTTCATCCCCATTTCGATCATGGCCCGAACAGCTGTTTTTGAACTAAATCGCTCATCCACCGTTCGAATGGGGATGGTAGGGAACTTTTCGGTGAGTTCAAGAATGGCTTTTTTGACCAAGGGTGTGGCATGGGTTGGAGAAGCATCTAAGTTCAATGGCTCCCCTATCAATATTAATTCAACAGGTTCCTTGGCAATATAGTCTGTTAAAAAAGTATACAAACTTTTTGTGTCCACAGTGATGAGCGAAGTCGCAATCATTTGAAAGGGATCAGTCACTGCCAATCCACATCGCTTTCCCCCGTAATCTATGCAAATGATTCTTGCCAATTGAAAGGTGTTAAAAATTTAAAATAATTGCCGCAATTACAAAGATACTAAAGACAATACTTGCAATCCCATTTGATGTCATGAAAGCCAGATTGACTTTGGATAAATCGGTTGGCTTTACAATACTTTGTTGATAGACAAGCATACTATTAAACAAAATAACTCCAATTAAATATAACCAATGAAAATCTCCCAAAAAATAGGCAGTCCACAAAAAAACGCTAGAGAAAAAATGAAAGACTCTAGCCATTTTCAATGCCTTATCGCCACCCCAATGACTTGGCATGGAATAAAGCGAATGTGATGCATCAAATTCAGCATCCTGTAATGCATAAATAATATCAAAGCCACTCACCCAAAAAATAATTGCAAAAGAAAAAAGCAATGGAAGGATATCAAATGTTCCAGTCACCGCTAAATACGCACCAATAGGCGCTAAGGAAAGCCCTACCCCTAATACCAGATGGCATAAATAGGTAAAACGTTTTGTATAACTATAAAATAAAATCACAAATAAGGCTACGGGTGAAAGGTAAAAGCAAATTGAATTAATAAAATAAGTAGCAATGATAAAAATGAGTGCATTCAACACCACAAAGCCCAATGCTTTTTCTGCTTTTATAATCCCCGAAGGAATTTCACGAATGGCAGTCCTTGGATTCAATTGATCAAAATGACGATCTAAATAACGATTGAACCCCATGGCAGCAGACCTAGCTGTGATCATGCAAACTAGCACTAAGAAAAAACGAAGAATGATCTCGTTGGTCTGTAATGTTATTTTATCATTTTTCAAAGCAGCCATACCCAATACAAAACCAATCAACGCAAATGGCATTGCGAAAATGGTATGTGAAAACTTCACTAAACTCAAATAATTTTTAACTGTACTCATGTTTATAACTGAACCAAAATATTACACTTTAAAAAAGAATTTACTTTCTAACAAACTCCCATACTACAACAGCAGCAGCCACAGAAATGTTCAATGAATGCTTCATACCCCATTGTGGTATTTCAATCACCCCATCACATACTTGAAGCACTTCATCGCTAACCCCATCCACTTCATTACCAAAAACAAATGCAGTAGGAACATTCGAATGTTCATATGTATTCAGTAAAATACTCCCCTCGGTTTGTTCAATGGCAAGTACCTTATATCCTCTTTCTTTTAAAGCCAAAACTGCATCGACCGTATTTTCATAATACAACCAATCCACTGAATCGGTAGCACCTAAAGCTGTTTTATGGATATCGCGATGCGGTGGCTGAGGCGTGAAACCACATAAGCAAATACCACTAATTAAAAACGCATCTGCAGTCCTAAAGACGCTACCCACATTGTGCATGCTACGGATATTGTCCATCACCACCACCAATGGCTTTTTATCCGCCAGCTTAAAGTCTTCGACCGACTTTCTCCCCAATTCATCCATGCTTAATTTACGCATAGTGCAAAAGTAAGCTTTTCAAATATTAAAAAATTATGTAGGTTTGTCACCCATGGCAAAATCAAGTTCAGAAACTCCTCTAATGCAACAGCATCGGGCAATTAAACAAAAATATCCTGACGCTATTTTACTCTTTAGAGTGGGTGATTTTTATGAAACTTTTGGAGAAGATGCGGTGATTGCATCTAAGGTCTTGGGCATTACTTTAACCAAAAGAAACAATGGCGCAGCCTCATCTAGTGAGCTAGCTGGTTTCCCCTATCATTCATTAGATACTTATTTACATAAATTGGTAAAAGCGGGACATCGTGTTGCCATTTGTGACCAATTAGAAGACCCAAAAACAGTAAAAGGTATTGTGAAAAGAGGTGTGACAGATATGTTGACGCCAGGTATTGCCACCAACGATAAATTATTAGAGCATAAACAAAATAATTTTTTAGCCGCATTATTTGTAGAAAATGAGCAAGGTGGTATTGCATTCTTAGACATCACCACTGGCGAGTTCTTAATTGCAGAAGGTAATTTGGAATACTTAGATAAATTATTGCAAAGTTTGCAACCTGCCGAAATCCTCTACCCAAAAAATTATCAAAACGCATTTAAAGACCAGTTTGGTGCTGGATTTTACACCTATGGTTTAGATAGCTGGATTTTTGATGAAGCATTTGGTACTGAGCTTTTATTAAAACAATTTCAGACACAGAGCTTAAAAGGTTTTGGCATTGAAACGCAAAAATTAGGCATCATCGCTGCAGGTGCGATCCTGCATTATTTAAAAGAAACAGAGCATCCTCATTTACAACATATCCAAACCATTGGCCGCATTGATCGTAATGAAATTTTATGGATGGATAAATTCACCATTCGTAACTTAGAATTGATTGGTAATGGTGCAGGACATAAGGGATTGATAGATATCATGGACGCCACGAAGAGTCCTATGGGTGCAAGGTTATTAAAGCGTTGGTTGATTTTCCCTTTACAATCTTTGGAACAAATTAACCAAAGACTAAGTGCAGTCGCCTATTTTTTAGATGCTAAAGAAATAGCGAATACATTACATGAAACCATTGAGTCTTGTGGCGACTTAGAAAGATTAACAAGTAAATTAGCAAGTCGAAAAATTCAACCAAGAGAGCTAGTGCAATTGGAAAAATCATTGACTGCGGTTGCTGCTATTAAAACAACATTAACACCAAGCACAAACCCTTATTTAAAACAACTTGCAACCAACTTAGTCGTTTGTCAAAAGACGATTGATGCGATTCAATACCATATCATGGAGCAGCCACCTGCCACCATCATGAAAGGCGGATTTATAAAAAATGGCGTATCCACTGAATTAGATGAACTAAGAAATATATCCAGTGGCGGTAAGGAATACCTAACTCAATTACAAAATAAAGAAGCCGAAATCACTGGCATTAGTTCTTTAAAAATTGGCTACAACAATGTGTATGGTTATTATTTAGAAGTGACCCATGTGCATAAAAATAAAGTCCCCGTTGATTGGATTCGTAAACAAACTTTAACCACTGCAGAAAGATATATTACACCAGAACTAAAAGAATACGAAGAAAAAATTTTAGGTGCCGAGGATAAGATTTTTGCATTGGAACAAGAGTTGTACCAAAATTTATTAGACCTCATTTTATCCGACCTCAATGCCATTCAAACCAATGGACAGTTTGTTGGTGTGATAGATTGTTTATTGTGTTTTGCAAGTATCGCCAAGCAAAATAAATATTGTCAACCAACGATGTCGGACGATGGTATTTTATCCATTACAGATGGTAGACATCCCGTGATAGAGCAAACCCTTCCTATTGATACGCCCTATATCGCCAACAATACTTTATTGGATCCCAATGACCAACAAATTATTATTCTTACAGGCCCCAATATGAGCGGAAAGAGTGCGGTATTAAGGCAAACTGCTTTGATTACTTTAATGGCACATATGGGTTCCTTTGTGCCTGCTTCAGCAGCTTCGATCCCTTTAACAGATAAAATATTTACACGTGTTGGCGCAAGTGATAATTTAAATGCTGGCGAGTCTACTTTTATGGTGGAGATGATTGAGACGGCTAGCATCTTAAATAATTTAAGTGCAAGAAGTTTGATTTTGTTAGATGAAATTGGAAGAGGTACCTCTACCTACGATGGGATTTCCATTGCATGGAGCATTGTAGAATACTTACAAAAATCTACGCATCGTCCTAAAACATTATTTGCAACACATTACCATGAGTTGAATGATTTAGAAGGACAATTATCCCGTGTACATAATTACCATGTAACACATAAAGAAGTGGGCAATAAAATTATTTTCTTACGCAAATTAGCCAAAGGCGGAAGTACCCATAGTTTTGGTATCCATGTAGCAAAGATGGCTGGCATGCCCAATGAATTAGTGGATAGAGCCAATACGATTTTACAAGAAATGGAATTAAAAAATAAGGACCATCAACAAACTAGTCCAACGGTGCAAGAAACAACAGAAAAATTTCAATTGTCTATATTTGATGCCCATACAGAAACTTTTGAAAACATCCGTTCAATATTGGATGCGATAGACATCAACCAACTCACGCCTTTAGATGCGCTTCAAAAATTACAGGAAATAAAAAATAAAATCAAGTAACAATTAAGCGCAACTAAGCTTCTTCCCAGAAGCCCATCTTGCTATATTTTTCGATTCTATTTTCAACCCTTGTTGCAGGCGCGATATCTTTAATTTCGTCCAAGGCTTTAATAATTTGTTTTTTAAGCATCTCGGCAGCCGCTTCATAATCCCAATGCGCACCACCTAATGGCTCCTGCACAATCTCATCTACCAAACCAAAGCCTTTCATATCATTTGCAGTTAACTTTAATTGCTCTGCAGCCAATTCTTTTTTATCCCAGCTTCTCCAAAGGATAGAGCTACAACTTTCCGGAGAAATCACGGTATACCAAGTATTTTCCATCATCAAAGTTTTGTCTCCCACCCCAATGCCTAATGCTCCACCACTCGCCCCTTCTCCAATGATCACGATGACAATAGGTACTTGTAGACGGATCATTTCATAGATATTGCGGGCAATGGCCTCTCCTTGGCCTCTTTCCTCCGCTTCTAGCCCAGGAAACGCGCCTGGCGTATCAATCAAGCAAACGACTGGCTTATTGAATTTTTCGGCCAATTTCATCAATCTAAGGGCTTTTCTGTACCCTTCTGGGTTCGCCATACCAAAATTACGCATCTGCCTAGCCTTGGTATTGCTTCCTTTTTGTTGACCAATCATCATCACCGTTTGGCCATTGAACTCAGTAAATCCACCGACCATGGCTTTGTCATCTTTTACATTTCGGTCACCATGTAATTCGATGAATTTATCACACATTAATTGTATGTATTTTAAAGTATAAGGTCTGTCAGGATGACGACTCAATTGAACACGTTGCCATGGGGATAAGCCTTCTGTGATTGCTTTTCGCTTATCAACAATAGATTGCTCAATTTGTGCAATGGTTGCAGATAAATCTATTTTAGGGTTCTTTTCGGCCAATTTCTTGGTGGTATCTATTTGCTCATATAAGTCCTTAATTGGCTGCTCAAATTCTAAAAACTGTCTATTTGGATATACTGGCATAAGTTTAGTTTGGGATGTAAAAATAATACAACCTTTTTTAATAAAAGATTTGTTTAAAAAACTTCTTTACCCTTATCTTTGCAACCCGGAAATAGGAAACTAGATACGGAGTTCTTGGATCGGTAGTTCAGTTGGTTAGAATGCCGCCCTGTCACGGCGGAGGTCGCGGGTTCGAGTCCCGTCCGGTCCGCTTTAAAACACTTAACCCATTGATTTTCAATGGGTTATTTTATGCCTGTAGCTGAAAGTGTAGCAAATGGGTTCTTTCTAACCTATTTATAATATTTATCCTTTAAACTTTTTGCATAGGGATCAAATTGGAAGAAATCTTTTTCTAAGAATTTATTGCCACTCCGTATAAAAACGGTTTTACTTTTAATTTCATTAGTTGGACTGGTGTAGGGGTCCATAGCAGTATCTGAATAGGTAATATCTTTTTTTCCATCACCATCAAAATCATAATAAATTAACTTATTTCGAAAATTACCTTTTTTAGTGCCAGAGGAGTATTCTATCCAACTAATATCTCTTTTAAATGAGCCATCTTTTTGTTGTATGTATACATCTATTGACCATACTAGATTATTTTGTGTGTCACTGATGTTTATAAAATCATTTAGACCATCTGAATTTAAATCATCAACTATATAGTCAAAAACATTCCCTTGAGTTACATATGGGACAGTTATTTTATTCGTCAAGACAGTGCCCTTTCCGTCATTTAAAAATATTTGGTTCTCAATATTCGTTCCTATCATTGCATCATTTATGCCATCCTTATTTATATCTTTTATTTTACAATAGAATGGAAAATCATTTCTTTCTGATACCAGAAAATCTTTATTAGTGAAATAAGGGAAAGTAGAAATTCCCCAAAAAACATAAACTCTTGGATTCGCCATAATCAATAAATCAGGAATTTTATCTCCATTTAAATCTGCAACAGAACCATGCTCATAAACAACTGCTTCATTTGGTAAAGGCGGCTGTAAAACTAATTCGGTTAAATCATACCCGCCTTTTCCATCACTTAAACAAATAGTAATTGGTTCAATTCTATTTTTTGGAGAGGATTCATCTTGATGGCCAAAAATGACTAAATCAACATAATTATCATCATTCAAGTATATAGGTGAAACTTTAGTAGGTGCACCAATAAAATTTGTTTTATTATTTATTAAATTCTTCTCTTCAAAAATTTTTGTACTAGGGTTCCACATTAAAAAACTTAATCTAGATTTTTGTCCACCAAATGCACTACCCGCATTAAAAACATCTATATAACCATCATTATTAAAATCACCATTGCAAATAGCTTGAGTCCAAGCACAATATGCGTCACCTTGCGGAAGATTTACAAAAACTTCAAAATTCTTCTGAAACACACCAATCATTAAATCACTTAATACAGGTGTATTTTCCCAGTAGTCTGTACCTAATTGTTTTGCATTTGGAGCTACTTTATACCCCATAAACCTTCCCAAAGGATTATTCACCACAGGAATAGACTTATTTAAAGTGTTAGTCGAAGTTGACTTAGATGTTACAGTAAGCGATAAGGAATAAGACCCAGTTTTCTTTAGTCCAGGTATATTCAAACTTAAACTTGAAACGGCTAAACTAGTATCTAACTTGAAAATTTGTTTAGAGCTGTCTGTCCAATTTACCAATATTGAATAAAGTACCCCTGCAGATGGAAGTTTTGAACTAACCGTTACAACTAGCGGTAATGTATCAGCAACATTATAAGTTCCAGTATCTAAATTAGTTGTGAATTTTATTAATTCTTCCTGAACAACAACCGCAGGTGGAGTAGTAGGAATTTCGGTTTTTTTACAAGCAAATACAAATAGAACGCCCAAAGCAAAGATTACTCTTTTCATAGTTTAAGTTTTAATCTATCCTTTGGGGTATTGTGAAGTTAAGTAAATTATCAACAAAAAAATGTAGCAGAATCCGTAGCTACTACCCCCTATTTAACCCTAGACTAGGTAGATATAGCAAGAAAAATATAATTATAACTACTTTATATCTGATGAATTAGGTGGTTTGAGAGGAATTTGAGTTAAGTTAGAACTCACCGTCCGGTCCGCTTTAAAACACTTAACCCATTGATTTTCAATGGGTTATTTTATGCGTGTAGCAGAATGTGTAGCAAACCGTTCCTTTCTACCCTATTTTAGCATCAGTTTAGATCAGGTTTCAACTCTAGATGTATTTACAGTTTTACCATCTTAAATTGATAAGATATTTTATTGTCATTTGAGGTTACTCTAATCACATAGGTACCTGCTGATAACTGACCTAATGTAATTTTAGTGCCTGCAGTTAAATTGGGCTGACTTGCAACCTTAGTTCCAGTGGCTATATCAAATACCTCTAGATTTAACCTTTGATACCCCTTTACTATAAAGTCAAAGTTGAGTTGATTGATAAATGGATTAGGCGCTAGTTTAATAAACTCATCAGAACTAAGATTAATAACATCTGTGACAATATAGTAATAAGCATTACTTGCAGTACTTATACATCCATTTTGAGTAGCCTTTACTGTGTAGGAACCAGGAACTGTTGGTTTAATCTTTTGAGTGGTATCGGTTATTACTACTCCGTCTTTATACCATGTGTTTCCAATAGCTGTATTTGAAACTAAATAGTTTGCAGTATCTCTGGAAAGCATTGGTGATGATGGTATAGAATTTTTATTAATTTTTAAAGAGTCAGATTTTAGAAAACAACCTTGGGAATTATTTTCAGCAATTTTTATAAATCCAGTATCCTTAATAGCATAAGTAACCTTATCTGAATTTGAATATATCATTTTATTATTCAAAAACAAATTATAAGTTGATGAGTTATTTTTATTTAATAAACTCAATTTAATACTATCCCCTTGTAAACAAACGGTACTTTTTTCAAGTTGAAATAACGGCGGAGTGAGAAAATCGCAATTAACTGCATATGATTTAATTGATGTAAAAATAAAATCTTGATCTTTTCTAGAATTGAAGTACTGTAAGAAAAATGTATGTGTTGTATAATTATAATCTGGCCAAAAGCTAAGTGAATCAGCTGATGTTAATTCATCATTAAATTTAACCGGATAATTATGCAATAACTTTATCTCAAATTTTCTTTTGGTAGAGTTAAATTGGAAATACGAAAATTGCCCATTGTACTTAAAACCAATTCCATGTATTGGTATAATATCAACATAACCATCATTGTTGATATCATCAAATACATCTGAAATGCCAGCTTTAATTTTACCAATTTTGAAATTAATGCTATCGTCAAAAAATTTATAACTTATTTCCTTACCATAAGTATCAAAAATTGTTACATAGGTAGTTTCATCCAAGGATTTCCAAAGTGAAAATATATATTCATTTACACCATCACCATCTAAATCTTGAACATAGCCCTGTCTTCCTGTATTATGGAATGGCCTTTTTGACAAACCTGGCGGTATTGTAATTTTTGATATAACTTTTTTTTGTGTAGCAGTATAAAATCCAAAATAATCTAATTCAGAGGGAATATTTTCACTCCTTGGATCTTTCAAAAGTCCATATACAGTATCCTTTTTTGTGAACATTGCCTGAAATTTTCTATTTCGAAATAAAGTATCTGAATCATTAGTCTGAATTTTTTGAAGTGTTTTCCGATAAAGCTTATTTACTGATAAATTAAAGTCAAAAACTTGAATAGAGTCTTCATCAGGATACCTAGTTGGAATTACTTTGGGTAATTCATCATACAAACCTTCAAATACAATTTCATCATTTTTATCATTATCTATATCTATAATTTGATAATGCCTTGTAGAACCACTTGTAGAAAAAGGACTATTTAAAGTAGTGTCATTTACAAAAGAACCGGCAAAAGAGTTGTTAGAATTATTTATAAATACATACTCACCCATATTTGTGGAATCCTTATACCAAATTGGTGTCTTATTTCTTGCACCATGCCAATTGTCAGTTGGTTGATAAACATCAAGATTCCCATCTCCATTTAAATCTAAAACGATATGACCATCATCTCCACCTTTAAAAAAATAAACTAAATTAGTATCTAAAATAAAATACTGATTTCCTTTATTTATAAATACGCCTTTGAACCTTTTTGAATTTTCTAAGCTATCTTGCCAAAACATCCCATTATTCCCACTACCAACTGCCGCAAACTGTAAAACAATATCAGGTAATCCATCCTTATTAAAGTCGCCAGTAGACATCCAGCGATTGTTTGTACCATGAAAACCTGGATATTTTTGTACCATTCTACCCCACCAGGCTTTATTAATCTCTAGCGAATCTTTAATGATATTTTGTGAAAATACTTTTAGAGAAAAAAATGAAAAGACCCCAAAAATAAAAATTACTTTTTTCATAAAATATATATTTTATGCTTTTGGGGTAGTACAAAGATAGAAAGATATCTTAACGAAAAAACTAATATAAAATTTGTAGCAGCATCCGTAGCTACTACCCCCTATTTAAACCCATTTGGGGCTTATATGACAAGAAAAGTATAATTATAACTACTTTATATCTGATGAATTAGATGGTTTGAGAAGAGTTTGAGTTAAGTGAGAACTCACCGTCCGGTCCGCAAAAGCCTAAGTATTAGTTACTTAGGCTTTTTTGGTGCATATATTCAATGCAATTAAACACAATAACAGATAAAATATTGGAAATAAAAAAGAGGCACTTCGAAGGAAGCGCCTCTATATAATACTAATGGGGAAAATTTAAATGGGGAAGGAAATATAAAATTTGTTAAAAAAAGTATCAATAATTATACTTAAAATGAATAAAAAATAAATAATACTAGTAAAAAATAAAATTAAAACTAAACACTACTAAAAAAAGTATCATTCCTACTTAACAAAGCGAAGTAAGAATAAACTCTATTAAATTAGTTTCATCCAAACACGTTGCATCATTGGAATTCTATTTAATTTTAACTTTTATAATTTCTATATCATTGATTTTTTTGATGATGCCTATCGCATTTAAAATAATTGATAAATTCAATATTTACGACTCCCAAGATGAAAGAAAAACTCATAAAGGTAAGATTGGTTTTTTAGGTGGCATAGTAATTTTTACAAGCTTTTATCTTTCTTATGGAATTTGTTTTCCTTCAAGTTTAACAAGGCCCTATTTTAGTCAT
>CAMBDE010000037.1 GCA_945865295.1 Chitinophaga pinensis
ATCATAAAGCTGTCATTTCTGATGACATATCCAGTGTACCTCATGGCAGGACTTGAACTAAAAAATAACAAAACCTCACGCAAAACCTCACGCAAACCTCACGCAGAAACAGAAAAGGACCCACGATTTAACGTAAGTCCTTGATTTTCATGTAGCGAGAACGAGATGAAGAGTGTTTTCATGACACAAAAAATAAAAAAGGGAATGTAGAAACATTCCCCGTTTGTCTAACATCTATGAGACCCCTTTATTTGGGTAATTTACTAACCCAGTTTAAACCACCCTTCAAATAATTTATCTCCAGATAATTGAAATTCTTTCTTATCAATAACTTCATCATCTATTTTTTTTATTAGTGTGACATACTTTCCTTTCTGCAAAAACTGATTACTTATAAAAACGCTAAATTTAATTTCCCTTGTTTGCTTTAAAAATATTTCTTTTAACCACCTATTCCCAACAAATTCTTTAATCCTTGGTCTTCCATTTTCATCAGTGTATTGTACTTGCCCAAATGTTTCAAAACTTATTTCAACAATAAGTTCAACTTTAATTAATGGTAGAGTATCCACTTTCCTTTTATTAGGAAATAGATTATAAAAATCTTTCACAGAAATGGTTGGGGGAGCCATTTTTAATTCATTAATTCAACATTGAAATTAGAAAAATAATATAACTAGAATATTAATTTAAGATTATCTTAATGTGTTTTTTAGTTTGCATAGAAACAATTCTATTAAAAATTCAAAAACCTCACGCAGAAACAGAAAAGGACCCACGATTTAACGTAAGTCCTTGATTTTCATGTAGCGAGAACGAGATTTGAACTCGTGACCTCAGGGTTATGAAGATTTTTTGAGAAAATGAAGGCGTTGATTTATAGTTAGTTATGTTTTGACAAAACCGAAATCAACCGATTTGGACCGAATTCAGGGGGTGTTTTCCTCACGCAGAGGGATAAAATTAAATATAGAGATTTATTGACTGTTTAACCCACATCCAAAAATTGACATTACTTACTATTTGATCAATACCAAAAGTATTATAAATTTAATGCATTAATTTTTTATTATATATTTGTAAGGGTTTGTAGTAAATTATTAAAATATCTCATAATGAAAAAAATGTTGATTGCACTATGTATTGTAATTGCGAGTGCTTGTTCTAAATCGGATTCTGTTGTTACACCTCCGCCGACAACAATTACTACTCCAACAATACCTACACCTCCTGTTATTGATTATTCAACAAAGTATACAGCAAATCAAAATGTAACATTTTCGAAGGCCTTAGTCCTAGATGGAATAAATCCAGAAACTTTAAAAATAATTAATTCAAATGGCAAAATACATTTAATTACATCCGTCGCTAATAATCAATCAACACCATTTGATTTTTTCAGATCATTTTCTATTGACACAGTTTCTGGAGGATTAACTGAAAATACCAATAGTTTATTAGGAGGGTATTACGAAGCAGGATTTCCAAAGTCGCCATTCTGGTATGAAGATTTAAACGGGGATGGTATAAAAGATTTATTTATATCAGATCATGGTAAAGAAATTCAATCACAAATTGTAAATAATAAATATCCTGGATTTGTTTGTCGTTATTTTATGGGTAAATCAGATGGGACATTTATAAAATCTGATATTGTAGACGTCACAACAATAAATAGATTTTATCACAATTCCGCAGTTGGTGATATAAATGGGGATGGGAAGAACGATTTAGTAGTGCAAGATTTTGATGTAGAAGAAATGATGTTATTTACAAACAATGGTACAGGTCAAACTAAGTTTGGCAATATAACTATTGGGAATCAAACAGGAAGTGTCTTAATCGCTGATATAGATGGAGATAAACAAGCTGAAATTATTTCAGCACCTTATATTGACAGAGGAAACACACCAAATACTTATGTAAAGAAGGTCAACATATCAGGCGGCTCATATTCTTCAACTAAATTATCTCCTGTATCTCCATTTGGAGCAAACTATGGTTGTTATAAGATTATTGGAATGAAAAATCCAAAAGAACCTGCCAAAATGAATTTATTTTTTTTAGTTGAAGCAGGGCCTGGTCAACAAAAAATATTTAGGTCAAGGACAGACAACTCAAACATACTAGACGATGTTTCAACTATTCAAAACACATTCAATACAGGAGGCACAAGAGATTATTTAATTGCTGATTTAAATTTTGACGGATTTGATGATATATTATTTCATGTAAATTATGGGCAGGAATTAAATACAAGAATTTGGTTAAATAACGGAGATAATACATTTACCAACCCTAATTGGGAAATTGATACTAATCTAAAGGGGAATTTTATTCCTTTATTGTATAACTCAGTATCTGGCAGAGTTAAGTTTTTATACTATGAAGATGGAAAAAATCCATCAACGAAAATTATAGACATATACACAAAAAAGAAATAATTTTTTTATCCTTTTTTTAAATCCAATATTAACTGGCTCGTGGTTTAAATTTTAAGAACCTCACGTAGCAAAGGACCCACGATTTAACGTAAGTCCTTGATTTTCATGTAGCGAGAACGAGATTTGAACTCGTGACCTCAGGGTTATGAAGATTTTTTGAGAAAATGAAGGCGTTGATTTGTAATACGTTATGTTTTAAGAAAACGGAAAATGACCGATTTTAGTCGAATTCAGGGGGTGTTTTCCTCACGCAGAGTATGGGTTGCACGTTTTGGATTTACTGTAAATTGTATCGTGTATTTTTAATGAACAAAAATTCGCATAGTCAACTGAAATTCGGTGTTAGGTGAAACACAGTTTAGAGTGTATGCAAATTAGGCTTCATTGTGACACAATACCTGCAATAATCAATTTTGAAAATGAATTGAAATAATTTTCTATTATCAATTACATTTTTGGGTTATTTATTCAAATTCTAACTTCATTCAGTGCATATTCAAAAAAATCAAATCCGGACATTTACTTTGAAATACCAGTGATAGATATGGAAAGAGCAACTGTGTTTTATTCGACCGTTTTCAACTTTAAATTTGACACAACAATTATTGATAATAATGAAATGGCTATATTTCCATTTACTGAAGAAAACTCAGGAATATTTCAGGCGCACTAGCAAAAGAGGAAATTTAATACTCAAGAAAAAAGTCTTAAAATAAAACGACCAGTCTTTCGACCGGTCGTTAGAGGGAAATTTTTATTAATGGATTAATTATTGATAAACTCTTACATAATCAATTTCGAATGTTGTACTTGTAAATGATGGATCGATTGGACCACCTAAATTGCCACCCATTGCAATGTTTAAAATCATGAAGAAGTTTTGATTGTATGGGATGGATGGACTGTTTGGAAGTGTGTGGAATAATTTATCGTCTACAAAAATTTGCATCGATGCAGGTGTCCATTCTAATTTATATACATGAAATTCAGTTGTTGCAGTTGGAACCATTGTCGTGGACACTTTGGCATTACCTCCAAAGAAAACAGGATAATGAAATGCAGATATAATTTTATTTAAATCTCTACCTACATGCTCCATGATATCTATCTCGCCACAAGCAGGCCATGAAACTGAATTAATATTATCTCCTAACATCCAAATTGCAGGCCATGTTCCAACACCTGCTGGTATTTTGGCACGAACTTCTACTTTACCATATTTGAAGGAATACTTGCCTTTGCTTAATAAACGTGCAGACGTGTATTGACTTGATGAAAATGCTTCTTTCTTAGCCACAATTTTCAAAGTACCATCTGTGACGTAGGAATTATCTCTACGATCTGTATAATACTGCGATTCATTGTTGCCCCAACCACTTGCGCCTAAATCATAGCCCCATTTATTACTATTGGGTGCGCCTGGAGTATCAAATTCATCAGACCAAACTAAGGCCATGGCAACAGTAACTGCAATATCAATAGATTTTGATATGGTTGCGCCAGAGCTGCTTTTAGCTGTCACTTTCACCGTGTAATTTCCAGAGGTCTTGTATTTATGCTGCACTGACCCAGAAGGTATGGTTTCAAAAACACCATTTCCAAAATCATATTCATAGTTCGCTGCATTCGTTGCAGATGATACAAAGGAAACATTACCACTTTTGTCTGGATTCACAGTTGCATTAACCACCAAATTAGATGGAGTTAAAGCGGGGGGCGTACCCCCGCTCTTATTACATGAAAGTAATCCCAAGCTTATTAAACACAAAAATATACCTACTCTCATTTAATATTTATTTTACTTTAAACATTTGATACCATGCGTTTCCGTCAACACCAATTGTTCTTAAAGTCATAGTTGTACTAGTAAGTGTTATGATTTCATACATATTACTTCCTGCACCAACCATCACTAAACCATTACCTGGCACTGAGAATTGAATTCTTGTAGAAATTGCGGCTGTACTGTTCGAAGTTGCATTCATGAAAGAAAGTCGCTTAACACCTAATGTTGTAATAGGGAATTGACCTTCTCCACCAGTTAAACCATAATAAGCAACTGCAGCACCTAACACAAATGTATTGCCTTTATTATCTAAATCCATCGAAACGTTGTTATTAGCGTCTTTAGAGAATGTAATTTCATCATCATAAAATCCGTCAGCAGCTCTATCATTAGGACCAGCAGCATACCAACTAGCAAAGAATGATTCATTCGCACCTTGATTAGGACCAGGGCCTACACCAAAATGTCCAGGAGCAGTTTTATCAGCAATCCAAACTTTAGATGAAGCACCAGTTAAATTAGTAAGGATTGCTGTTGGGATTTCAAAAGCAACATACACTGTAACAGCCTTACTGATTGTTGAAATAATACCACCCGTGCCAATTGCGTTTACCGTGATGGTATACTTTTTAACACCCGGAGTCGTATACTTATATGTAATCTTACCAGAAGGCACTAATGCAGTATTACCGTCCCCAAAGTCAACATTGTATGTAATTGCATTGGTCGCAGTTATATTGATTGCAACGGCACCTGTACCATTACCAGTTGGATTGGCATTGTCTACACCAACAACAGTTGTTGTTAATGCTAAGCCAGAAGGTGTTTTCATTGCACCGAAAGAATATTCTTCTTTCTTACAACCCGTAATACTAAGTACTACAAGTAAAGAAAACAACCCAATTATTTTATGTAAATTTTTCATTGCTTACTATTTAAAAATTAATTAAGTTTTATATCGTCAAAGTAAAAGGTGAAATTAGCAGAGCCATCACCTACTGTTCCTATGTCAAAGATCAAAACAATTTTTTGATAAGAATTGGTCGTGCTAATTGCGCTGTAGTCGAAAGTGATTTCTTCCCACTCATTCGCTTTAGTAGTTGCTACTTCTTTATCAAAAGCAATATTTCCATCGGTTAAGTTTTCAACTTTTAATAAAAGCTTCGCACCTACTCTTGGAGAATATACTTTAACCTTAAAAGTTTTATTAGTAGAAAAATCTATACGGCTATCTAAAGTGATATAACTACCACCCCAAGGTTGTCCAGCACCTTTAACCATTTTAGCTACTTTGGTGCTTGTATTGATTGAACCGCTAGCAGGATTATTTACGATTGTAACATTACCCCCATCAAAATTCGTAAATGCATAATTGATTGTTGATGATTCAAAATTCAATGGTAATACAAGCGCATTCGCGTTTGCTGGAACACCGAATTGAATATCATCCCAATAGAATACTTTTCCTGATCCAGCATTGCCAAAATCAAAGAAGATAGAGGCTTTATCGAAAGTGAATGCTGTATTCAATGCAGCAGTACCAGTTGCTTGATTGCTAAAATCAAACACCATCGTCTCCCACTCATTCGCTTTGGTCGTTAATACATCCGTTTCAACAGATTTATTAGGATCAGTTTTATCTTCAATTTTAAGTTTAACCTTGATGCCCACTGCTGGAGAATACACTCTTACGCTCATAGTTGTTGCAGAAGAAGTGATTGGAATTTTGCTAGCAAATCCAGCAGGTGTTCCAATTGTTGTTCCTGCCCAAGTTTCAGCACCATTTACTTTAGTTGTCTTCTTTACTTTATTTGAACTTGAAGTTGGATCAACTGCATCTAATGTGCTGTTATTGCCAAAATCAGTCATTGTGTAGTTCACAGTTGTTGCATCAAACGTAACTGGTAGATTTATTTGAGATAAAACAACTGCAGCTGGTTTCATTTTCACGTCATCGCAATAAAAGACTTTACCTGATCCTGGATTTCCAAAATCAAAAAAGATAGATGCTTTGTCATAAGTATTTGCAAAATTAATTGATGGTGTGCCAGATGATTGATTTGAAAAATCAAACTCTACTACTTCCCAAGCATTTGCAACCGTAGTCAACGCATCTGTTTCAACAGCAATATTGCCATTGGTACGATCTTCTACTTTTAATTTAATTTTCAACCCTGCAGCTGGAGAATAAATTCTTGCTTGCATTGTAGTTGCACCAGATTTAAGTGGGATTGCTTTTGCTAAACCTAAATTTGTACTCATTGTTGTACCAGCCCAAACTTCTGCACCTGCAGTCTTAATTACTTTCATCACTTTATTAGTAGCATCTGCTGGATCTGCTACAATTGAATTAGCAGCACCACCAAAATCACCGAAAGTATAATCATAGTTCACGTCATCAAAGCCAATTGGCAATTCAATTTGTTTACCTACTTTAATTGTTTTAACCAATTCAGAACTTGCAGCACCGCCACTCAATGCAACTACTTTCACATCGTATGTGCCTGCTTTTGCATAAGTGTAAGTAATTGGCTGCCCCTCAATAAAGGTTTTAAAAGGGATCGGTGTTACATTATTAGAATCTCCAAAGAATACTTTGTAATAAGTTTCATATAATGCTGTAGCATCTACAGTCACAGAAAGACCATTTTGAGCTAAGGTTGCTTTTAAATCTTCAGGTGCTTTAAACGACACTGTTAAATCTTGAGTCGCTTCTGTTTTAACACCTAAGCTATTGTATCCAACAATTTTGACTTTATATACACCTTCTATATATTGGTGCACCGTACTTTTGCCAGGTAGGACTTTACTAAATGGTGTAGTTGTTTTATCACCATAATATACTTCAAAATAAGTCACACCTTCGCCGTTAGGTGTAATGGTCACTATACCAGTGTTGTCTTGAGTGATATCATATAAGGCAGTTAATTTAGCCGAGCTAGATACACTATTTAAAAATGATACGTCATTAAATAAGTCTTTTTGGCAACCAGCTAAGCATAGTAGCGAGCAAAAAAGACCAATTATAAATTTATTTGTTTTCATTATATTCTATTTAATTAATGATTTTAGTAACCATTGTTTTGAGCAATGCCTGAGATATCTATTTCTGTTTGTGGAATAGGGAAAAGTTCGTGTTTGCCTACAATAAATTTAGAACCTAAAGTAGCACTCGCTTTACCTGTTCTAACTAAGTCGAAGAAACGGTCACCTTCCATTGCTAATTCTAGTCTACGCTCGTTCAATATATCATTGTATAGCGTTGTTCCAGAGGACGTGATGTCACGACTGTTATTACCAAAAGCTCTACGACGCACTAAATTCAAATATGTTTTTGCTTTAGTTTCATTTGCAGAAGATGCTCTTGTATTTGCCTCAGCAGCCATTAATAAAACATCGGAGTAACGAATGATTCTAAAATTATTTAGATAGTTTAATTCTATCTGACCAGAGGTTTGACCTTTTCTTGGTAAATACTTTTGGTTATATAAACCAGTATTCTTGTAAGGCGCTACTTGGTAAGTGATACCATAAGAAGGATTAGCCGCTATATAAGCTTCAATGTCTAAAACCGTTACTGATTTACGTTGGTCACCAGCTTCATATGCATTTGCTAAATTTGCCGTTGGTAAATTTGTACTCCAACCGGCTGCATAAGGCATGTCAGCAGAGCCGTTTAATCCTCGAATACCATTTTGTTGTATTGCATAGTTTCCTTGTCCTCTAGTTGGACCACCCCAATTGTAATAAGGGGAAGTATTTGAGTATTGAATTTCAAATACAGATTCAGGACCATTTTCACCACTCAATAAAAAGATAGATCCATAATTACTAACTAAAGAAAACGCATTAGAACTAATCACCCCTTCTAATGTGGTAGCAGCTAAGTCAAACTTGTTTTGATATAAGTATGCTTTACCTAAAAGTGCTTGAGCCGCAAATTTAGTAATTCTTCCTTTTTCATTTTGAACACCCGGAAGCGCTGCGATTGCAGCAGTTAAATCTGCTTCAATCTGCTTATATACATCTGCTTTAGGCGCTCTCTTTAAAGATTTAGAATCAGAAAGGGAAAGACGTCTGTCTGTGAATAAAGGCACGTCACCAAACATTTTAACCAATGTAAAATAATAGTATCCTCTTAAGAAAAGTGTTTCGCCAAATAAAGCATCTTTACCAGCAAAGTTTACTGCAACGCCAGCAGGATTTGCTGCCTTGTATTGATTGATATAATTTGCTCTGTTGATACCTTCATATGCAGACTGCCAGATTTCAGTCAATTGTGTATTCACTGCATTGTGCGTGTAGTCATCAATTTGTTGAAGAGACAATACATCCGAAGCGTTTTCGCCACCAGTCACAGCGTTGTCAGAAGCAATGTCTCCAATTGGAACAACTTGATTCAACCATTGTAACGGAGTGTATACACTCACTACCATCGATCTGTAGTCTGACTCAGATTTTAAATAATCTTGGTCAGTAATTTTAAATTCTTCGTGTGGATTGTAGTCCACAAATTTTGTGCATGATTCAAGACTGCAAAAAGTAACAATCAGGAAAAGCAATTTTAAATAATTTTTCATAATAATATTCATTTAAGCAGATTTAAAATTTAATGTCAAGGCCTAAAGCAAAAGTTCTAGGTTGAGGATACGCACCACGATCTACACCTGTTTCAAGAATTCCTCCAGGAATTTCAGGATCGTAACCAGTGTAATTAGTGAATGTGTATGCATTTTTAACTTGGAAGTAAAAACGCACTTTATTTAAACCATTCTTTGTCATTGATGCTGGTAATGAATAACCAAATTGTAGGTTTTTAATTTTTATAAAAGAGCCATCCTCTACATAGCGATCAGAAACTCTTGCATTGTTATTGTTATCTACAAAAGAATATCTAGGGAAACGTGCGTCATTGGTAGAATTTTCACCAGTCCATCTAGCTAAAATTTCACGCGGCTTGTTGGTGTAGTTTGCGTTTCTTTCAAAAGCTCTATAAATGTCATTTCCAACAGAAGCATATACAAAAGATACAAAGTCAAAATTACCAACTTGCACATTGACATTCCATCCTAATGTGAATTTTGCAAATGGATCACCAATTTTAGTTTTATCCAAAGCATCAATCACATTGTCACCGTTCATGTCAACGTATTTAATGTCACCTGCTTGTGCTCCAGCTTGTTTAGGCGAAGCAGCTACTTCGGCAGCATTTTGGAATAAACCATTTGTTTTAAATCCATAAAAATAACCAGGCGTAAATCCTTTTTCAAAAACAGTCACAGACTGAGATTGTCCATTAAAGTAATAGCCACCTAATATCTTAGCAGTTCCATCAGAATTGGTAGAAGTTACCTCGTTGGTAGCAGTCGTAAATGTCAATGCTGAATTAAATTGTACTTTTTTATTAGGGCTGTTGCGGTAGTTTAATGTTACA
The DNA here is from genome assembly GCA_945865295.1 of Chitinophaga pinensis. Classification (GTDB taxonomy): domain Bacteria; phylum Bacteroidota; class Bacteroidia; order Chitinophagales; family Chitinophagaceae; genus Sediminibacterium; species Sediminibacterium pinensis_A. The sequence goes on from CAMBDE010000037.1 coordinate 9,665, forward strand.
TCAAAACCGCTGCTCTTAGTGGTACCGATATTCGCTTGTGGAATAGGCACTGTACCAAGGTATAGAGAAGCAGAAGGTGTAAATAACAAACCGTCCACTGTTTTATTGAAATAGTCCGCATTGATTGTAAAATGATTATTTGCAAAAGTTAAATCAAAACCAATATTTGATTGAACTTGTTTTTCCCATCTTAAAGCATTGTTAGCAGCAGATCCAATCGTTGAACCTGTTGTAAATACTTCACCAAAGCTATAACCATTGCTATTGGCAGTTGGACCATAGCTAGGGCCACCAGTGATGATTCCAACAAATTGAGGGTTTACATTCTCATTACCAGTTGTACCATAACTTCCTCTTATTTTAAAGAAGTTCACCATTTTGCTACTAAAGAATTTTTCGTTAGAAACAACCCATCCTAATGAAGTGGCATAGAAATTACCAAATTGGTTTTCTTTACCAAAAGCAATAGATCCATCACGACGCGCAGAAACTGAAGCTAAATATCTTTCACTAAAGTCATAGTTTAAACGACCAAAGTAAGAAATATTTTTTCTAAAGTATTGATAGTAGTACCCAGATAAAGCATCTGTATTAGTAGCCGTGTTAGCGCCGGTAGCTGCTGTGAAATCTGCAAACTCCCAAGAATTAAATGGAACATCTTGTCTTGTTGCTCCTGCAGCGTTACCAGTTAATTTAGAAGCAGCAATACCACCAATTAAATTAAACGTATGTTCGTTACGCTTTAAATTATAATCAAAGTAATTCTCAAAAGTATAATTGAAATTACTTGTTTTTTCGTGTGCAATTCTGTTGTGTTTACCAACTACAGCAGACCCGTCTGCATTCATTGAGTTGTCCACGTTTAAAGGACCATAAAAAGCAAGTGGGGTAAATGATTTTGCATTACCATCATATTTTGTGTAACCAAAACGAGAAATCAAACTTAAGTTTTTAGCTACATTGTATTGCAATTCAAACTTACCATATAATTTAGTACCTGCGTTTTTGTTATAGGTATTTTCAAGTACCGAAAGTGGGTTGAAAATTTCTGAAAGTAATAAATTACTATAGCCATATTTACTAGCCTTATTAGCTGTATTTAAAAGAGACACAGTAGGATCAAAATTCAATGCAGATCCTAAAACGCTATTGAAAGAATTTTCTGCAATGCCTTTAGATTCTAAAGTCAATGCACTTGCGTTGATGATTAATTTTAATTTAGAGCTTAAGTCAAAGCTTAAGTTAGCTGTAAAGTTACCTCTAGTAAAATTAGATTTATCAGCACCGCCAACGATACCTGATTGATTCAAATAACCAGCACTCAACAAATAAGTCATTTTCTCGCTACCACCTTTTGCGTTCAAAGAATAGATCTGAACAGGTGCATCTTTAAATACTTCTTGTTGCCAGTTATTACCCACGCCTAAAGTAGATAGGTTAGGGAAGATCACTGGTCCACCAGCTGTTGTACTACCTTCATTGATCATAGCACCGTATTCAGAGGCATTTAAAGTACCAATCATATTGGTTACTTGTTGCATACCATAATTACTACTAAAAGTGAATTCAGTTTTTTGATTCCTTCTACCGGACTTTGTTGTAACCACAATCACACCATTTCCTCCTTTAACACCATAAATGGCGGTAGTAGCAGCGTCTTTAAGTACGTTAATCGTTTCAATGTCTGCAGGATTGATAGAATTCAAGTCCACTAGAGATTGTTGCACTCCATCAATGATCACTGTTGGGTCCGTACCAGTAAAAGAAGGAATACCTCTAATTAATACGGTAGGTTTAGCGCCAGGCGATCCACCTTGAATTACATTTACACCAGCTGCTCTACCTTGTAAAGCTTCTTCGGTTCTTACAGCGTTAATTTTTTCGATATCGGCGCTTTTAATAGTAGAAATAGCACCAGATACTTTTGTAATTTTCTGAGAACCGTATCCAACTACAACCACTTCCTCTAAATTGCTAGCATTGTTAGTTTCTAAAAGAAAGTCTGTATTGCTAGAAGCGTTAACAAATCGTTCAATCGAGGTCATTCCAACAAAAGAAACAACCAAATTGGCTCCTTTACTTGGTATATTAATAACGAATTGACCATTTTGGTCAGATACTGTGGATTGTTTAGTTCCTTTTACAATAATAGTCGCTCCAGCAAGGTGCTCGCCGGTGGCTTTATTATTGACTTTGCCTTTAAACTGGATGTTTTGAGCATATGCCCCCACCATCAAGCATAAAACAAAGGCAGATGACAACAAAATCCTGAGTTTTAATTTCATAAGTACTTGGTTAATTGTGAAAAATCAATTTTTTTGGTTTAAGCCCTAAAAAGACTGAATTCAAGAATGAAAATCATTGTTTCTAGGTTTTTATAAAATCTTGTGGAATAGGTCTCCAGATTTTGTATAAAAAGCTTTAACAAACGTTTGCATGCATGAAAAAAGCAATATTGAGGAAGCTAAAATTGAGACCTTTACCTCATATTACCATAATGTTAACTACATCATTACTACATCAAATTTGATTTTTATGCTTAAAAAAGGTAATTTCATTACATCAATACTACATCATACATACATCAATGAAAAAAACGTCTACTACATCATTGAAAAAAATAGGCTTTAAACCCAGCATTTGGATTTTGCTCCTAGTTCCGTTTTTTGGGGAGGGGCAAAACACGATTGGATTGCCAGAAATCCTTAATTATTCCAAAATCGACTACAAAGCAGGGCTTCAAAACTGGGATTTCAAACAGGATAAAAATGGTATTATCTATGTAGCCAATAACGAAGGTTTATTAAGTTTTGATGGTAGTTTTTGGAAATTGTACCCCCTACCCAATAAAACCATCGTAAGATCGGTGACCATTGGGAGTGATAATCATATCTATGTAGGTGGGCAGGATGAGTTAGGTTATTTTAGTCCAGGCAACAATGGCAGGCTGGTTTACCATAGTTTGGTAGACCAACTACCGGAAAATAAGCGCAATTTTGCAGACGTTTGGGATATCGCCTATTATAATAATGAAATTTTTTTTAGAACCTCCAAAAATATCATCCGCTATGCTCATAAGAAGGTTAGTATCGGATTAGCGGCAACCAATTGGAGCTTTTTGGGGGAAGCTAAGGGCAAATTGTATGCCCATGATAAAAAAACTGGGCTATTTATCTTTGAAAATGAAAAGTGGCAGCCACTTAATTCGAATAATTTAACCAATCTCGAACTCACTTCTATCCTATCTATTAAAGATGCCCTCATTATCACCACTTTAAAAAATGGGCTCTATCAATATGGTAGTAATGGGGCAATCAAAATCAGCACCCCTACCACCCAATTTCTAGAAAACCAACGTATTTATACGGCTACTGCGATCAATAATGAATGGATAGGGATTGGAACAGCCAATTCTGGGGTCATGATCATCGACGCGAAAGGGGGAATGATTCAAAGTTTATCCAAGCCCGAAGGTTTACAGAACTATGATGTCCTATCCATCTTCGCCGACAACCAAAATAATTTATGGGTAGGTTTGAACAACGGCATTGATTGTGTTGGTTTTAATAAAGCAATCAAACATGTCAACCCCAATTACCAAGACGCATCTGCTTATGCAACAGTCATTCATAAGGATCAATTGTATGTAGGTACATCCAGTGGGTTATACAGTGTGCCCATTCAAGGCATGGGGGATTTAAGTTTTAATCGTGGCACATTTAACACCATTGCCAATACTGCAGGACAGGTATGGGGCTTAGCAAATATTAATGAACAATTATTTTTAGCGCACCATGAAGGCGCATTCTTAGTAGAAAATAATAAAGCAAGACAGATAGACAACCAGCAAGGGTTTTGGAATTTTCAATTGATACGTGACGGCTTAGGCACCAATAATATTGTAGCAGGAAATTACACCGGCCTTGTCTACTTATCAGCAACCGGAAATAGTTTTAATTCAAAATCAATACAGGACTATACAGAGTCTTCGAGGTATGTTGCAGTGAATGAAGGTGGCTATATATGGGTATCACATCCATTCCATGGATTGTATAAAATAAAAAAAGAAACCAGTGGAGGAAACGATACACCAAAATTATACACCAATAAAAATGGATTGCCCTCTATCTTAAATAACCATGTATATACAATTAAAGATGAACTTGTTGTAGCCACAGAAAAAGGCGTCTATGGTTACAATGAACAGATGGATCAATTTGAGCCACATGCATCCTATCAAAAATTATTAGGCAATCAGAGTCTACGGTATTTAAAAGAGGATAAGGAAGGACATATCTGGTTCGTGCACGAGAAACAACTAGGTGTGTTAGATATGAGCGAGAAGACGCCGAAAATTATTTATATATCAGAACTGAATAACCGCCTACTGAGTGGTTTTGAGATGGTGTATCCAGTGAATGAAAACAACATCTTTGTAGCTGCAGAGAATGGCTTAATCAATATCAACTACGCAAAATATAAAAAGAGCAATTATAAATTACAGGTACAGATCAGAGAAGTAAGGATGTTAGGTGAAAAGGATAGTGTGTTGTATGGAGGCTATTTTGGTAATCTCAACGAAAAGCAAATCCAACCCTTACAAACTGCTCCGAAATTAAAAAAGCAATGGGGTAATATACATTTTGAATTCGCATCCTCTTTATTTGGTTTGCAAAACAACTTGGAATATAGTTACAGACTAAGAGGGCTAGATAAAAACTGGTCAAAGTGGAGTAATAAAACAGAGAAGGAATATACCAACATGCCGGCAGGCAATTATACTTTTGAAATAAAAGTTAGAAATAATTTTGGAGAAGAATCCGAAATAGCTAGTTATGAGTTTACAATCTTGCCACCATGGTATTTATCAGAGTTGGCATACGCAGGCTATCTGATCTTATTTTTCTTGATTGTCCTTACACTAATCCGTTGGCAAAAGAAAAAATTTAATACCCAACAAAAAAAGCATGAGGAGGAACAAAAACAATTAAACTATTTAAAGCAATTAGAAATTGACAAAGCAAAGAATACAGTTACGGAGATAAAAAATGAAAAATTACAATTAGAAATTGACAATAAAAATACAGAGCTGCTCAACTTTACGATGCACCTAGTGCAGAAGGGAGAATTATTGTCAAACTTAAAAACGCATATGTCTAAAATGACAAAAGTGCTTGAAAATTCATCTGGTTTAGAAGAATTAAAGAAAATGATTAAGGTGATTAATGATGCCGAAAAAATGGACAACGACTGGGAAAATTTTGTCTATCATTTTGATAAGGCACACAACTCCTTTACCATGAATCTAAAACAAAAATATCCAAAGCTCACTGCGAATGAATTAAAACTATGTACTTTTTTAAGGCTAAATTTATCTACTAAAGAAATTGCACAATTAATGAATATATCATTACGTGGTGTAGAGTTAAGCAGGTATAGGTTAAGGAAGAAGCTGGAGCTGCCAACGGAAACCAGTTTATTTGAATTTTTTAATTCTATCTAAAATCACCAATGGAATAAATAAAGGTGCTTCGATTTAATAACGGCGGTAAATTCTTTTCGGTTCTTGAATCAAGCGATATAAACATACTAGTCCAGCGCCATGCATTCATTAGGTGCACGTTTGGCTTTTTTGCTTTTCGTCTGTTTACGAAAGCGAGTTTTCGACACAGCCTCAAAACAAAAAAGCCTCTCAACTTGCGTTGAGAGGCTTTGTAGCGAGAACGAGATTTGAACTCGTGACCTCAGGGTTATGAAGATTTTTTGTAAAAATGAAGGCGTTGATTTGTAATGCGTTATGTTTTAAGAAAACCGAAAACGACCGATTTGGACCGAATTCAGGGGGTATTTTCCTAACGCAGAGGGTATTTAAAAAAATACCTGAATTTTAGCTAATTAGTGACTTAATTGAATAAGTAGTAAATTTGTATTCAATTAGAAATATGAACACGCTATCTGCATACAAAAATGAAATAAATGCGCTTTGTGCTAACCACAAGGTAAGGAGCTTGTATGCCTTTGGGTCGGTCTCGAGGGCGTCGCGGAATGATCTTTTACTACTTTTTGAGCTTCGACTGTCTTCTATTAGTAAAGTAAAACACAGCGTTATTTTAATGTGCCCCAGGGCACTCCATACATTGAGTTAAAGACTAATAAAGAAACAAAAGAGAGTCTTCTTGCTCAAACCAAAGCAAAAGATGCCACCAGTGCGGGAACAAATATGGGAGATAATACTCCCAATCCGATGCATTATGTTACTAAATTAGGCTATTGGCTTTACGACCAAAACGTCGGAATGCTCGTTTGGAATTCATTGCACTTAAAACTTTTAACGGCAACAGAAACTGATCTAGAAATTCGTTACTCCTCTCCTGTAAAAGATACTGCATGCATCATTACCTTTACCCCCTCACACATAAAAACTATTTGTTCTGGATAAATAGATCTGATATCATTCCCATCAATATTTCCATACACGCCTTTCAGTGGACGAAATGAATTGAGTTGGTTGGCAATTGTGATGGTTCCAAAATCTCCTGCATGCCATATTTGATCACAGTTTTCAAAATACTCAAAAATACTACTATCAAGCAAATGGTGCGTATCTGATATGAGTCCAATGCGGGTCAAAATAATTGGCTGGTTAACTTTTAAAAGGGGAAGGCAATAAAAAAGAAATTATAGTTTTTGTAAAATTGACCATTGAATTCTTCTTTTGAAAAAGGTGCTTTACGTTCATTAAAATATTCAATGGTAGAAATACCCAAACCGCATTCTGAAAAAAGTTCAAAAATCTCTTCGGGTTTTGTACCATAGACATCTGCACCACCCAATCCAAATTCAAATAATACCAAAGGCTTATTTTTTTTCAGAATTTTTTTCGCTCCCTGAAGTACTCCAAGTTCTGCTCCCTCTACGTCAATTTTAATAAGATCAATCTTTAGGTCTTCTGGTATTAGGTCATCGAGTTTCTCTACCTCAACATTTAAGACAATAGGTTCTTGTCCTATTTGGTTATTTCTTTCACGAAAGCCACTTACAGCGGGTCTACCAGGATAAAAATTAAAGGTGGTACTTCCTTTTTCAGAAGAAAGCGCACAATTAAATACAGTTGTATTTCTAGAAAATCTTTTTTTAAGAGATTCGTATAAACCAGGAATAGGTTCAAAAGCAAAGTGTTTTCCTTGGGGAGCTGCATCTACTATTTCCATCAGAATATGACCTAGATTAGCGCCAACATCTATACAGTTAGCATCTTTTTTTAAATGTTTGCGTATTAGCTCCGTTGTTTGAAAATCATATTTATCAACTGGTAAACGGTAAAATGCTTCAATTAATTGGTATACTTTAAAGAGGGCTTTTTTTAAAATCACCTTAACCCAACCTGGAGCATAACTGCGTAAAAAATTCTTCATAATTCTATATATCTAATGGTAATGGTTGGTATTAAATTGGTAATCCAAGAATGGGTAATGCGCTAGGGCTAGTACTAACAGATTTTCTATAGTGACCGCTTGCGATTTTACCAGTTCTTGTTACATAGGGTTTGACATAACTTGCTTTTCTTTGAGCAGCAAGGTTATTGATACTAAGTGTTAAAGAACATAATATAAAAAGTACTAACAGAAAAGAAATATGGTTTTTTTTCATATATCTAAATTAGTAAAAATAATTAAGTATTATAATAGAATATCAAACCCAGAAACTTGCAGTAGACCTTTAATTTATATTCCATTGACAGCAGAAGAAATTGCGCTTTATGATATGCCCTTTTAGAACCAAACCTCACGCAAAACCTCACGCAAACCTCACGCAGAAACAACAAAGGACCCACGATTTAACGTAAGTCCTTGATTTTCATGTAGCGAGACCGGGATTTGAACCAGCCTCGGCTGGCAGGCCTGCTCTCCGGAGGAAGGCTCCCGTCCGCCTCGGAACGGACTTGACCGCCGTGGTGGTTATGAATCCATGCATTAACTGAAAAACAAAAAAGACTTCCCATTTGAGAAGTCTTTGTATCGTAGCCGGAGATTTGAAGGGGTGTTTTCCTCAAGCGGGTTAAAATTTAAATTCTTGAGTGATTTAGTCACTCAGGTTAATTTTACTCGTATTTGTATGGTTCATTATTATAAATCATTTGTCTAACATTCTCTAAAACTCTTTTCATATAAGTTTTCCAAAATATTTTTGCAAACAACCAATTTAGAGGATAGTATAAAGGATTGGTAGAATGTAATATATAAGTATACTCAACCAAAATATTATTCTTTTCTATTTCCGTAGTTTTCCACTCAGCTTCAAATTTGTAAAAACCTACCATCCAAGACTGAAAATTATCAACTTGAAATTTCCAAAATTCATTTTCAACACGGTCATTTATTTTGTCCATCGATACAAATCCACCTTTTTGAACTAGTGATTTTGCAGCATACACTTTTTTGCATGAACCAATTTGCCCCCAATTTTCATCTTGGGTTACGTGTGTTATTTTAGGCATTAGTCCATAACCAGTATGTATTTTTGAAACATCACACAGTAGAGGCGTTTTAAATGCACGTTCCAGAGTGCAATTGTAGTTCGTGGAAAGTTTTACTTTAATTCTCATTTTTTATAAAAATAAAAAAGATTTCCCATTTGAGAAGTTCTTTTAGCGAGAGGGAGATTTGAACTCCCGTCCGCCGCGGCGGATATGAATCCACGCATTAACATAAAACAAAAAAAACTTCTCATTTGAGAAGTCTTTGTAGCGAGACCGGGATTTGAACCCGGGACCTCAGGGTTATGAAGATTTTTTGAGAAAATGAAAGTGTTGATTTGTAATGTATTATGTTTTGGGAAAACGGAAAACGACCGATTTCAGTCGAATTCAGGGGGTGTTTTCCTCACGCAGCGTATTAATTATCTTTTGTAGAATCATCCTTGATGCAACGAACTGAATAACCGCTCTCTAAATTATCTGCCCATCCCCTATCAAATCGTTCATTGGTTCTGGTCAAAAAATAATGCCATACTCCGCCATATTCACCTGTATCGCTCCACCAGGCGCCAAAATTGCCAAGATCGCCGAACTCACCAATATTGTTGTAACGAGTGTCGCCAGGAAGACCTGAAAAGCCACTCTCGTTGGTAGCACCCAAATTAGGGGAATTCCATAAACTTAATCCTATGGCCTTCATCTTTCCACCTGCCACATTTTCGCCGCCCAAGAAAGTAGTTATTGTTGTCCATTCTGCTTTAGAAGGTATATGCCATCCTTTTGGTGCTAACCCCCTTGGATCATTCACTGCATACCAATTATATAGTTTTCCATAAATAACGCCGTTAGCCTTGTTATTGCTATGATAACACCAAGCTCCTGTTTTAAGTGCTGCCCATTCTTTTGCATCAGTTACCTGTGGAATGACATCTCCATTGCGATACCTTTCAACCTCTAAGTTTTTATCCATCCATACTTGTTGACCTATTTGAACAAAAGTATACTTGTTACCATCGACATCTGTAACACTTGTAGCTAAGTTTATTTCGTTTGAATGCGTTGAATTCCCTTTCTGATGATACGAAAAAATTCTGTACATATAATTTGTCGGGTCAACTATACTTTTGTCAGAATATTTCATCACATTACTATTCAAAGTAGCTATTAATTTATATGCATCAGTTCCTGATTTCCGTTCAATCTTAAACCCTTCTTCATTGTCTGAATTATCAGTCCATGTTAAATCAATTTGAGTAGATTTATTTACTACTCCTTTTAAATTTGTTGGAGCATTAGGAATGGTTACTACTGGCGTAAGGGGTGCGGCTAAATCAGGATTTGATTTTGCACATCCAGTTAATAAAATTAAGAAACCAAGAAAAATTAAATTACGCATAATTTATGTTTATAAAAAAGTGAGCAGTTTCACTTTTCAAAAGTAAAATTTTTTAATTATTTACAATGAAAAAATGACAAAAACCTCACGCAAAACCTCACGCAAACCTCACGCAGAAACAGAAAAGGACCCACGATTTAACGTAAGTCCTTGATTTTCATGTAGCGAGACCGGGATTTGAACCCGGGACCTCAGGGTTATGAAGATTTTTTGAGAAAATGAAGGCGTTGATTTGTA
>CAMBDE010000038.1 GCA_945865295.1 Chitinophaga pinensis
ATATTACCTTTTTTGACATATTCTTTAACTTTGTATAGGGTTGCCTATAATTTGTTTATTTTTATATCGCAAAGTTTCAAAATACTAGGCACATTACAAACTTTATCCTACTATAATAGACAAAAATGAAGTTAATATCCAAAATACTAGTTGTAATGGCCATTTTGCACTGCAGCATTGGCGTGCATGCACAAAATGAAACAGAACAATTGATGCAACATTTGCAAACAGGCAATTTTAATGCTTTGCAAATTTTTTGGGACAATCAAGTAGAGTCGAGTGTTTTGGATCAAGTGGCTGCCAAGCCATTGAATGCAAAACAAGCCAATGAAACCTTACAAGCTTTTTTTAATCAAAAAAATATTGTTGGTTTTGAAAAAAGTGCAGAAAGAAAATTAGGCAATACCTTATACCTTACTGGCAAGTTATTATCCAGCCAACAAAAATACAACTTGACCTTATTGCTACAATCTACAAAAAAAGGATTTGTCATTGTGAGCATGAGGGTGAATTAGTTGTCAAAGAAGATAAGTTAAAAGATGATTGAGTATACAAATGAGTAAGAAGCCAAAAAATACCTTAAATAGTTTTTCTAGCATTCCTTTAGTGTATAGTACCAATCCGGATTATATACAACCTAGTGAGGAAGCAGCAAAAGAGACTTTAGCTCCTGCTGAACAAATGCTTAGGGTAATTCTAGAAACCAAGCATAGAGCGGGCAAGACGGTCACCATTGTGTATGGTTTTGAAGGCGCGGATACCGATCTTGAAGCATTGGGTAAAGCGCTAAAAAACTTTTGTGGTACTGGTGGTGCAGTCAAAGAAGGAGAAATTATTATACAAGGGGATCACCGTCAAAAAGTATTTCAATACCTTAAGCAAAAAGGTTTTAACAAGGCAAAATTGTAAAAGGTCCTGTATTTTTAAAAATTCACTTCTAGATTCAAACGTTCTTTCAGCTGTTGTACCAATGGATATTGCTTTGCAATATGATCAAATTTTTGCTTGCTATTGAGTTTTAAATGCAATGGCACATCTTCTTTTTCACCTGCATCTACCAGAATACTAAATTGTATAGCCCTGTTTTGAAAACGATCCCAAATGTTTTCCATTAAAGTCATGCGCTCTTGTTCTACAAATTTTTGAGCAGTCAAAGCCGGTACGGTAATGGTAAAATGGGTAGGGTCTTCTATTTGTAGTGTGGCCATTCTAAAAGTCCCTGCTACCGAGTGTTTCAGGTCTTTTTCCATTTTATTGGCATAGTCATTCCAGCATAATTGCAATGTCTCTATGTTGAGAGAAATCGCTTCTTTCACTTCTTCGATATTGTAATCATTGCCATACTTCTGTTGCAATACGGCCAATAAACTTTTCTTACCGCCTGTTAGATTTGGCGCAACTGTATTGCTACTTGAATTGTTTGTAGGAACGCTAGCAGTTGCACTGTTAGATAGCACTGGTTCAACAACAGATTGGTCTTGAACAGCAGGGGTAACAACTTTTTTAGCAGGAACTATTGGAGTGGAAATTGGGTTGGTTACTGGTGCAGGGGTCTCGATGACTAATTTTGCCTCAGCGTTCACAACAATATTACTTAAAGGAATGATTTTTTTTGTGCGAATAGGGTAATGCGCATCAACTAGTTTTTTTTTTACTAGCTGGCCGTCTTCCATACTTAACTCAATTGCTTGTTGCAAAAAATTGAGTTTAATCAAAGCCAATTCTACATGTAATCTTTTATTACGGGCCATCTTAAATTGGATCTCTGCTTCATTCAAAATATTCAATGCACTCACTAAATAAGGGGTGCTGATTTTTTGGGCAGCAGCTAAATATTGATCTCTCCATCCTTCGATAGATTCAAGTAAATGTGCGCTGGCTTTATCTTTACAAACAAGGATATTTCTAATAAATGCAGCCATGCCATATAGTACGGTATCTCCTTCGAAACCTTTTTGATTGATTTCGTCATACAATAACATGGCACTTGTTAGGTCTTCCTCTGTAAGGTGGGTCAATAATTTAAAGAAATAACCCTCGTCTAAAATATTTAAGTGCTCTAAAGTATTGTCATAAGTCAATGCGCCGTTTGAGAAGCTAACAATTTTATCAAGAATGCTCAATGCATCCCTCATACAACCTTCGCTTTTTTGAGCAATGAGTTGAAGCGCATTTCTTTCGGCCTTAATATTTTCTTTTGCTACAATTTCCTCTAAGTGTTTTACAGTATCTTCTGGCACAATTCTTTTGAAGTCAAAAATTTGACATCTACTTAAAATGGTTGGAAGAATTTTGTGTTTTTCGGTGGTCGCTAAAATGAAAATAGCATAGGGTGGGGGCTCTTCTAATGTTTTTAAAAATGCATTAAAGGCACTGGCACTTAGCATGTGGACCTCATCCACTATGTACACTTTGTATTTGCCAGCCTGTGGTGCAAAACGAACCTGTTCAACAAGCGCTCTAATATCGTCTACAGAGTTGTTACTTGCTGCGTCTAATTCATGGATATTTAAGCTTGCCCCTTTTTCAAAAGACACACAACTTTCACATTGGTTGCAAGCTTCGCCTTCCTTTGTGATTTGGGTACAATTGATTGTTTTTGCAAGGATACGCGCGCAAGTTGTTTTACCTACACCTCTTGGTCCACAAAACAAAAATGCATGTGCTAGATGTTGGTTTAAGATCGCATTCTTTAATGTAGTTGTGATATGTGCCTGACCCACAACGGTATTAAAGTTTTGAGGACGATACTTTCTTGCTGATACGATAAAATTCTCCATACTTGAGCTGCAATATAATGCATCAAAAGGTAATTTTCTGAGCTAGGGCGCAAATCTTATCCCCTATTTATGAAATCCTTAACTGGACTGACTTGGGCTCTTATATTCCATTACAGGATGACGCTCAAAAGGGTGTTTTTTGGTGTCAAAAATATGTCTAAATGTCACCATATGTCTGCTTGGATCGGCGCCAAGACTTTTGTAGATATTGACCATTTTTGGATTCCAATCTGCGGCCCATCCCATTTCATATTCATTGTACATTTTGAGTTCATGAAGCATCAGAGAAGTTGAATAGATTAAATAGCTATCTATTCCTAGAGATTGAAATTTTGGCACCACCCCAAACGCCAAACCAGTTAATCTTGTATTTGTTTTCCTAAACTTCATCCATAATAAATGTAATTTCTGTTTCCATCCTAATTGTCCATCAAAGTGCTTAAAGTATTGATTCACATCTGGGATATTAATGAACATCGCAATGGGATCTTCCTTGTAATAAGCAAATCGAATCATGCGCTCATCCATAACAGGGCTAAGGGTTTTAAAAAGTTGCATGATTTGATCCTTCGTGATGGCTTTTGCTTCTCCATGTTGTGCCCATGCCGAATTATAAATATGCACAAAGTCATTGGCATATTTGTCCAAATTTTTTTTATGTAAATGTTGGATGCTGTAGTCTTGCTTTGTTATGAATTTTTCGTATCGTTCTTTAAATCTATCTGGTAAATCAACTAATAGCAGTTTACGATAATAATATTGGTTGTAGAAATTTTCAAAACCATAATTGGTAAATAAAGTTTCATAATAAGATGGGTTAAAAGACATGCCATACATAGGTTCTCTGTCAAAGCCTTGAACCATGAGGCCCCACCATTTATCTCGATCGCCAAAATTCACTGGCCCATCCATGGCTTCCATGCCCTCGGAAATTAACCATGCTTTTGCTGTATCAAATAATAAGTTGGCAACTTTTTGATCCTGTACGGCGTCAAAATAACCAATACAGCCAGTTGCATAATCGGTACCTTTATTTTTATATTTAGCGTAATGAAAGGCTGAAATACGGCCAAGGGTTTTTCCTGTTTCGTCTTGTACAATCCATCTTTTTGCAGCACCTTCTTTTAATAATTTATTCTTGGATGGATCAAAAGTCGCTAACACTTCATTATCCAAAGCTCTAATATAGTTTGGGTTGTCCTTGTTGACAAGCACATTGATGGCCAAAAAAGAATGGTCTAATTGCGGTGTATTGACTTCAATCACTTTCATAGCTGTAAATTAGAAATTTTTTAAGACACTCAGCGCAAAAATACCAGCAGTCTCGGTTCTGAGGCGGGTAGGGCCAAGATCAATGGGCTTAAAATCCTTGGCAATGGCTGCTTCAATTTCTGAAGGAGTAAAATCACCTTCGGGTCCAATTAAAAGTACTAGGTCCTCACTTGCTTCAATCAATTTAATAGAAGTTTTGTTCAAGGGCTCGCAATGCGCAATGAGTTTTTGAACAGCAGTGGCCTTTTCTATAAATTGTTGGAAAGGCATTGGTTCAGTTAAAACAGGCAACCATGTTTGTTGGCTTTGAATCATCGCAGATAGAATGATCTGTTGCATTCTTTCAGTTTTGAATCTTTCGTGAATGGTGCGTTCGCAAACTAAAGGTGTAATCGTTGTCAAACCCATTTCTGTTGCTTTTTCAAAAAGCCATTCTAAGCGTACGGCATTTTTTAACAAAGAAATACCTAAATGTAATTTTTGTTTTGGACCTTCAGTTTGAATGGCCTTTGTAATGGTAACAAGGGCATTTTTTTTATGTGCTACCAGAATGCTAGCATGAAACAATCCACCTGTTCCGTTGGTGATATCAATTTTTTCACCCACATCCATCCTTAGCACTTGAACACAATGTTTACTAGAGGTTTCGCTCAATGTAAACTGCGTCATGCCAGTGGCAATCAATGGTTCGTAAAAAAAAGGAACAGACATAGTAACAATTTAGAATGGTTGATCATCGTTTGAGTCATCATCAAATTCTCCGCCATTCATTTTACTACCTTGAATAAAAAAACGACCACCATCTTGTGCATCACCTGCACCTAGATTTTGTGTAAGTGGTTTATAATTATTGCTTAGTCCAGGGATACCAGTATCTCCATCCCACTCTTCGAATTTCTGTACATCCAATCTAGCTCTCAATTTGATTAAATCCAATGAGCCATTTCTGTGTTTCGCAATCCTGATATGTGTTTCGCCCATGGTAGATTCTCCCATCTCATTACTCATTACTTCATAATATTCTGGTCTGTAAATGAACATCACCATATCCGCATCCTGCTCAATCGCACCTGATTCACGTAAATCACTCAACTGTGGCATCTTACTTTCTTTTCTGGTTTCTACCGCACGACTCAATTGAGACAATGCAATGATGGGTACATTCAGTTCCTTCGCCAAGGCTTTTAAACTTCGAGAGATATGACTAATCTCTTGTTCTCTATTTGAATTTCTATCACCCGATCCACTCATTAATTGTAAGTAGTCAATGATGATGAGTTTAACATCATGCTTGTTCACCAACCTTCTTGCTTTTGCTCTGAACTCAAAAATATTTAAGGCAGCTGTATCGTCAATATAAATAGGCGCAGACTCAAGTCGGTTGATACCCTTGGTATGCAATTGTTGGTATTCGTAATCTTCTAATTTACCTCTCGAAATTTTCTCCATTTTAATTTCGCTCTCTGCACTTAAAATACGTTGTACTAACTGAGAAGCGCTCATCTCCAAACTAAAGAAGCCTACACCCTGAGGTTTGGTAGGATGTAAAGCGGCATTGCGCGCTAGGTTCAATGCAAATGCGGTTTTACCCACAGAAGGACGGGCTGCTAAAATGATTAAATCTGTTGGCTGCCATCCAAAAGTGATTCTATCTAAAGATGTAAATCCGCTAGGTACACCAGAGATTTCATCTTTTTTAGTTCTTAATTCATCAATACGCGTAATGGATTCTGCCAATGCATTGCCTATATCAACAAAGTTTTTCTTTAGATAATTATTAGTGATATTGAACATTTTTGTTTCACTCTCATCTAGTAAGTCAAATACATCTGTGCTGTCTTCGTAGGAATTGCTAATGATTTCACCACTAATTCTGATGAGTTCTCTTTGAATAAATTTTTGTAAAACAATCTTAGAATGCGAGTCAATATTTGCAGTAGAAACAACGACGTTGGTTAATTTAGAAATATAATAAGCGCCACCCACTTGATCCAAATACTCACGCATTTTTAATTCTTCTACCACCGTTAACATGTCTATAGGCATGTTCTTTTGTTGTAAGCTTTGCATCGACTGAAAAATCATCTGATGCGCTTCTACATAAAAACATTCTGGCTTTAAAATTTCTGTCACTGTATCAAATGCACTTTTCTCTAAAAGAATACCTCCAAGAATTGCTTCCTCAAGCTCTCTTGCTTGCGGTGGAATTTTCCCATACATCATGGCACTCACATCTACAGAACTAGTTTTTTTTCTTGTTGTTGATCTTGTATTAAGGTTAGGTAGGGCCATAATGATACTTGCTTTTCTTACTACGAAAATCCCTTCAAAAATCGGCATCTCGAAATTTAATTATCCAATAGGCTTATTCACAGCCGGTTCTAAGGGGGTTTGCACATTAAAATTACAGTTATTCACGGGTTATTCATAGGTTATACACGGGTTATTTAAACATAAAATTGTATTTTTGAATCGTACCTTAAAGTAGCATCATGACCATTAGTTATCGCTGGCTGTGTGAATATTTACCAGCTCCCATTCCCAAAGAAGAATTATCTACCATATTGACATCGATAGGTTTAGAAGTTGAATCCTTAGAAATGTATGAAAATTTTAAAGGAGGACTTCAAGGATTGGTAGTTGGAGAAGTGCTTGAATTGGCCCAACATCCCAATGCAGATAAATTAAAATTGACTAAAGTGGCCGTGGGTGGTGATCGACCATTGCATATTGTTTGCGGCGCATCCAATGTTGCTGTAGGGCAAAAAGTCGTGGTAGCTCAAATAGGCACAACGATTTATCCAAAAGCAGGTGCGCCCATCACGATGAAATTAGCTAAGATTAGAGGAGAAGAAAGTGAAGGGATGATTTGCGCAGAAGATGAAATTGGTTTAAGTGAAGACCATGCGGGCATTATGGTCTTAGATCCTGCAGTTCAAGTTGGAACGCCTTTAGCAACTTTATATGATTATGATCAAGATTGGATTTATGAAATAGGCTTGACGCCAAATAGGATGGATGCAATGAGTCATTACGGAGTAGCAAAAGATGTTTGCGCTTATTTGACTTACCATGCTAAAAAAGCAGAACCAATTAGTCCATTGAATCAAACGCCCACCATCAACGCGGCCATTGCGCCATTGGAGGTGGTGATTGAAAATCCAGAAGCCTGTGCAAGGTATAGTGGTATTTTGATTGAAGGGGTTAAAGTGGGCCCATCTCCAACATGGTTAAAAAATAAATTACAAGCCATTGGATCACGTTCAATTAATAATATCGTAGACATCACCAATTTCATTTTACATGCCACTGGTCAGCCATTGCATGCTTTTGATGCAGCTGCAATTAAAGGGAAAAAGATTGTAGTGAAAAAATGTGCACAAGACAGCTTATTCACCACATTGGATGAAAAAGAAAGAAAATTAACTGCGCAGGATTTAATGATTTGTGATACCGAAAAGCCTTTATGTATTGCGGGTGTGTTTGGTGGATTACATAGTGGGGTGCGTGCAACAACCACTTCCATTTTTTTAGAAAGTGCATGGTTTGAAAATGTACATATTCGTAAAACATCCGTACACCATGGTTTAAGAACGGATGCGGCAACGCGTTTCGAAAAAGGCGTAGACATTGCAAATACTGTTAAAGTTTTAGAGAAAGCAGCAGCAATGATTCAAGAAATTGCGGGTGGTACATGTAGCTCAGTGGTAGATGTGTATCCAAATCCTGCAGAGAAAGTAAAAGTCTCCATGACTTTTGCCTATTTAAAAAAATTAAGCGGCAAGCAATATGCAGCCGATAAAGCAGTCGCCATCTTAACAAGTTTAGGATTTGAATTACTGCAACAAAATGCTGAAAGTATCCAAGTGGCAGTACCTTATAATAAGCCTGATATAAGCATTGCAGCGGATTTAGTAGAAGAAATTTTACGTATCGATGGCTTAGATAATATTGAAATTCCAACCGCTATCACAATTAGTCCTTCAGTGGATTTACTTGAAACAAAAGAACAGTTTAAAAATAAAATTGCGAACTATTTAGTAGGTCGTGGTTACACAGAAATTTTAACCAACTCCATTACCAATAGTAAATATTTTACAGAAGCACAGTTAGAGACAACTGTTAAAATGTTGAATAGCTTAAGTGCCGATTTAGATGTGATGCGTCCAACGATGTTGGAAACAGGTTTAGAAACCATTGCATATAATAATAATAGAAAAAACGAGGCCATCTCTTTCTTTGAAATGGGCAAAATATACGCCAAGACTGCGGCAGGTAAATATCAGGAGCAAGAAGTTTTAGCGATTTATCTTTCAGGAAAACAAGTGCAAGATAGTTGGAGGGCGAAAGCTTCATCACAAGATTTCTTTGTACTTAAAGGGATTGCCATGGCGCTTTGCGAATTATTAGGATTGAAAAAAATCAATTGGAATCCAATTGGGCAAGGGCAGTTCGAAGTCATTGTGGGTAAGTCGGTTATAGGAACAATTGAATTAGTAGGCAGCAAAAAATTAGCTCAGTTTGACATCAAACAAGGAGTTGGGTTTTTAAATTTTGATCTTATTACCTTATTTAATGCATACCAGTCAGGCACAGTTAAATACCAGGAGATTTCAAAATATCCATCAGTCGAAAGAGACTTAGCATTGGTGATAGATCAAACAGTAGCTTATTCCGCGATCGAACAGGCCATCAAAACAGTGCAGTTAGATGCCTTGAAAGAGACCCGTGTATTTGATATTTTTGAAAGTGATAAATTGGGATTAAATAAAAAATCAGTTGCAATTAATTTTGTTTTCAATGCAGGATCGGCCACTTTAACGGATACGGAGATTGATGGGATGATGAAAAAATTAATGGCAGCATTCGAAAAAAATATTCAAGCAGAAATCAGAAAATAAGTAATTTCAAGTCATAAACAAAGTTCCATGTCTGATCTACAGACCGCTTTATTAGGCCTCCAAGAAAAACTGCAAGCTTTGCTCAAGCGACAACTTGCTATGGAGAAAGAAAACCACCAACTTAAAGCGACTTTGGCGGAGCAGCAACAGGTGGTCATTCAGCTACAAAATGAACTTAAAAATGAACAAGCTGCCTTTATAACAGCGCAGATGCGCCCGGCCCAACAAATGGATCCCGCTGAAAAAGCTGCCTTGAACAAGAAAATAGATGATTTTATCAAAGAAATCGATCATTGTATTCAAAACCTGAATCCCTAATCATGTCTGATCAACTCAACGATACCCCAGAAAATTTGATCCCTGTCAACATATTGATTGCAGATAGGAATTATAGGGTTAAAATTAGCCCTAAGGACGAGGAGGCGGTGCGTAAAACGGCGGCCTTGATCAACCAGAAATTGGTCGAGTACAAGGGGCTATATGCAGGTAGCGACACCCAAGACTATATCTCGATGGTCTTGTTATGGTTTACCACAGAACAGCAGCAAAATGGCCAAAAGCTATATGAAATAGATGCAATTCAGGCCCAAATTGACAGCATGTCTGCATCCATTGATAAAGCGCTAGTAAATACCAACTTATAACACATTATTGGGTCTATTCGGACCAATCTTTACATTATTTGTTTATCTTCGTTGCCGAACCTTAGTGGAGAAGTAGGGCGATTTTTTTTAACACAACAAGATTAAACAATGGACCAAACAATATTATTATTGATCATCGGGGGAGCCTCTGGAATAGGAGGGTTACTCATAGGGCGATTTGCTTTCGCCAAGAACACCAAAAAGCAAGTAGAAGACGCAGAAAATCAAGCAGCTAGCATTTTAAAAGAGGCAGAATCAAGGGCCGAGAACATCAAAAAAGAAAAGCAATTAGAAGCAAAAGAGCGTTTTGTTCAATTGAAAGCAGATCATGATCGTGATTTGCTAGAGAAGAATAAGAAAATCGGAGAAGCTGAAAATAGAATCAAGCAACACGAATTAAGTATCAATCAAAAAGCAGTTGTTTTAGATAAACAAATCAACGACAACGAAACGATTAAAGAGAAATTAAACCGTGAAATAGATTTAGTGAATATCAAGCGTGGCGAATTTGAGAAGCACCAAGAAGAGCATGTTCGTCGTCTCGAAAAAATTGCGAATCTGACAGCAGAAGATGCAAAACAACAATTGATTGAAAGTTTAAAGAACGAAGCGCAAACGCAAGCTTTGTCTTTACAACAAGATATTATTGAAGATGCAAAACAAAAAGCAAATAAAGAAGCTAGAAAAATAATCATTCAATCGATTCAAAGAACTGCTGCCGAAGTCGCAATTGAAAATACGGTAACGGTATTCAATTTGGAGTCTGACGAAATGAAAGGTCAGATCATTGGTAGAGAAGGTCGTAACATTCGCGCCATTGAAGCTGCAACAGGCGTTGACTTAATTGTAGACGATACACCAGAGGCGATTTTATTGTCTTCATTCGATCCATTGAGAAGAGAGATTGCTCGTTTAAGTTTACAAAGATTGGTTGCGGATGGTCGTATCCACCCAGCACGTATCGAAGAAGTGGTAGATAAAACACGTCGTCAATTAGAAGAGCAAATTGCAGAAATTGGTGAGCGTACTGTAATTGAATTAGGTATTCATGGCTTGCATAAAGAGTTGATTCGTATCATTGGTAAAATGCGTTTCCGTTCTTCTTATGGACAAAACTTATTAATGCACTCACGTGAAACCGCTAATTTATGTGGAATCATGGCAGCTGAATTAGGATTGAATCCTAAATTGGCAAAGCGTGCAGGTTTATTACACGATATTGGTAAAGTCCCTGACGAAGAAACTGAATTAAGCCACGCCTTATTAGGGGCTAAATTGGCCGAGAAATATGGTGAAAATCCAGCGGTAGTAAATGCCATTGGTGCCCACCACGATGAAATGGAAATGCAATATGTGATTTCTCCAATCATCCAGGCTTGTGACGCTATTAGCGGTGCAAGACCAGGTGCAAGACGTGAAATCATGCAACAATATATTCAACGTATTAAGGATTTAGAGAACTTAGCACTTGGTTATCAAGGCGTTGAGAAAGCTTATGCGATCCAAGCTGGACGTGAACTAAGGGTGATTGTAGAAGCAGATAAGGTGACAGACCAATCATCTGACCAATTGAGCTTTGAAATTGCACAAAAAATACAGACCGAAATGACCTATCCAGGTCAAATCAAAGTAACGGTGATCCGTGAAAAGAGAGCTGTAAACATTGCTAGATAGGCGCATAACCAGGAGAACAGGACCTAAAAAGCATGGATTTTAATATTTGGATCAAATTATTTGGAGAATAGCAAGGGTAACCCTACCTTTGCCCTCCGCAAAAAAAATGAATTATGAGCGTAGCAGTAAACTTCGTACACGAGCAATTAACAGCAAAGAAATCTTATCCAGCATTCAAAGCTGGTGATAATATTACCGTAAACTATAAGATTGTAGAGGGTGGTAAAGAGCGTATTCAAAGCTTCCGTGGGGATGTGATTAAAACCCAAGGAACTGGAGCAACAGCTACTTTTACCGTTCGTAAAATCTCTGATGGTATCGGTGTGGAGCGTTTGTTCCCTTTCTTATCTCCAAACATTGATGGGATCGTTTTAAACAAATCAGGTAAGGTACGTCGTGCTAAATTGTACTACTTACGTGATAGAAGTGGTAAAAGTGCTCGTATTAAAGAAAAAAGATTCTAAGCCTAATCGCTTAAATTATATAAAGGTCCTCGAATAGAGGACCTTTTTTTGTGCTATTTACATTACCTTTATCATTCTAAACGATACATTATGGGCAACTTAGGATTTCAAGAATTATTAATTATTGGTGTAGTTATTTTAGTGATGTTTGGAGGAAGAAAAATCCCTGAATTCATGCGTGGATTAGGTAAAGGAATTCGTGAATTCAATGACGCTAAAAATAACGTGAAAAAAGAAATCGAAGAAGGCATTAAAGAGAAGGACGACAAAGCTTCTTAATCATCGATGTACTTTTCCACTGTCATTCATAAATACTATGGTCGCTTATAGACCGGAGCTATAAACTGTGCTTACGCATAGCCTCTTTCTTATGAAACCAGTTTTATTTATTTATTGTTTGCTTTTTTGTTTTAACAGCATAGCTGCGCAAGACAGCTTGAATTTTAATAGAATTGGTTTTAGTAGCTTATTCACTGTGCAACAAGTGCCAGATAAAGACAAATCTTTTGTCATCGAAATGCATCCTAAAGCAATTAGTTTTGTGCAATCTTATATGGAAAAAGAAGGCGCAGGTTTACGTAAGATGAAAACCTGGGCAAAACCTTATTTTAATTTATACGATGAAGTTTTAACTGCCAATGGGGTACCTGTGGAGTTAAAATATTTAAGTGTCATTGAAAGTCATTTAAGTTCGCAAGTTGTTTCATGGGCTGGTGCAGCAGGTCCTTGGCAAATCATGCCTGCAGAAGCAACCCGGTTGGGATTGAAATTACTTCCAAATGATGAGCGAATGGATTATCAAAAAAGCACGCAAGCAGCAGCAACGATACTTCGAGAATTATATCAACAATTTGGGGGTTGGTTATTGGTAGTAGCTGCCTACAATGGTGGCGCAGGAAGACTAAGTAAAGCAATTGAAAAAAAGAAAACAAAAGACTTTTGGGCCTTACAATATGAACTTCCACTAGAGACCAGGAATCATGTAAAGAAATTTATAGCGACGCATGCCATATTTGAAG
This sequence comes from Chitinophaga pinensis, assembly GCA_945865295.1. Lineage (GTDB taxonomy): Bacteria > Bacteroidota > Bacteroidia > Chitinophagales > Chitinophagaceae > Sediminibacterium > Sediminibacterium pinensis_A. The sequence continues at coordinate 12,755 of CAMBDE010000038.1, forward strand.
GGGTATCTATGACCGAGCTAGATAAAAATCAAAGTACCCAGACGGCTTCCATTAGCACTGCAAGTTCAGGTATGGAAAAAATAATCATTTCAGGAAGATTCAATGCAAAGACCATGGCAATTTGGTTAAAAATGCCTTTGACCTATTTAAAAGAATTGAATCCAAATATGGATCAGCAATTGGCTACTGGTAAATCATATACACTTGTGCTGCCTAGCAAAGAGGCTAAACTATTTGAGGCCCATAAAAATCAAATTTTACAGGCCTCAATACAATCTTTATATCTGGATAACGATTAATAAAATAGCACAATTGTTATTTAGTAATCGTCATCAAATTCATCTTTCTCATCAAACAAATCATCGTCTTCTAAGTTTAAGTCTAAATCCAAATCGTCCCCTTCATCGGATGCATGCGCGTCCTCTCCTCCGCCTTTCTTAGTTTTACCTGCTTTCTTAGCTGTTTTAGGCATATCAAATTCAGCAAAGTCTGGATCCCAGCTATCATCCTCATCTTCTGTCTTACCCCAATCATCTGTTTCTTCATCCTCGTCTTCATCAGATGCATGCGCATCTTCTTCCTCTTCATCATCATTTTTCTTTGAAGATGTCTTGCTTGATTTTTCAGCTTTGACTACGCCATTTTTTGGGGTCGCTGTCTTTTTCTCTTTTGTAGATTTTACTGCCATAACTCAATCAAAAATATTTATGTAAATTTCAAATGAAAATTTAATTTTTCAAAAATAATAAGACTTTTTTTATTACTTTTTTTTGATTATAAATGTACAATTTGATCTCTGCCCGGACCATTTGATACATACTTCACAGGTACGCCTAAATATTCATTAATAAATTTGATATATGTTTTCATGGTAGCTGGCAATTCGGCATCATTTTTCATTTTGGTGGTATCTACTTCCCAGCCTGCCATCTTTTTCCAGATGGGGGTAACTGGGGTACCAACCAATTGAAATGGCACATAATCAATCTGCTTGCCTTCCATTTCATAGGCAATGCCTAATTCTAGTTCTTTAAATGAATCTAGGATATCAGCCTTAGTCATGATAATCTGCGTTACACCATTGATCATGCAGGTATATTTTAATGCAACAAGGTCAATCCATCCACATCTTCTAGGACGTCCTGTAGTTGCTCCAAATTCACTTCCAATCTTTCTTAATTCCTCCCCTTTTTCGTCATGCAATTCGGTAGGGAAGGGGCCGCTACCCACTCTTGTACAGTAAGCTTTTGAAATACCAAATACTTCGCCAATTTGTTTTGGAGAAACACCTAGGCCAGTACAAACTCCAGCAGAAATCGTATTGCTTGAAGTCACAAATGGGAAAGTACCAAAGTCAATATCTAACATGGATCCTTGTGCGCCCTCTGCTAATACTTTTTTACCCTTGCTTATTTGATTATTGATAAAGTATTCACAATTGATAATATTCATGGTTTTTAAAAACTCAATGGCTTCAAAGAATTCAGTTTCCATGACAGATATATCTTCATTGAAATTATAGCTATCTAAAATCTTCTGGTGCTTCATTCTTAAAGCAATGTACTTGCTAAAAAAATTTTTATCTAATAAGTCCCCCACCCTTAAAGCGTTTCTGCCAGTCTTATCCATATAAGCTGGTCCAATTCCTTTTAAAGTTGATCCAATTTTAGCGGCACCCTTTGACAATTCAGAGGCCTTATCTAAAGCTCTATGGCTAGGAATAATAATATTGGTACGCTCTGATATAAATAGATTTTTTTTCACATCAATGCCCATGGTTGCCACGGCATCACATTCTTTTTTCAAAGTCACTGGATCTAATACAACACCATTGCCAATGATATTGATTTTATCTTGATGGAAAATACCCGAAGGGATTTGGTGTAAGACCATTTTAGTGCCATTCACATATAAAGTATGTCCAGCATTTGGACCACCTTGAAAACGAGCAATGACATCATAGTTGGGTGCAAAATAATCCACTATCTTCCCTTTACCTTCATCACCCCATTGAAGTCCTAAAATAACGTCTACCATAAATTTGAATTTGAGTAGCAAAAATATGTCGAGAAATGGGGATTACCTATTTAAGCATGGAATAATAAGAAATGTTTTCACACATATTTTTCCTATGGTGTTGATTACTTGACTTTAGATCAGGTCTGTATCAAAACGAGTCACTTTTTGAATGCCATTTAGGCCTTGAATGCGGTTGACCAATTCCTCTAATTCGTCTTTATCGTGCACGAAGACCTTAATGGTACCTTCGAACATGCCATCTTTGGATTCAATTGTGAGTGCTGCAATATTGATTTTAAGGTCCCCGCTAATAATGGTTGTAATTTTATTAACCACGCCTACATCATCTAATCCAATGATGCTAAGTCCTGTAAGGAAGGAGATTTCTTTATTTTTAGCCCACTTAGTTTTGACAACTCGATGACCATAATTAGCCAATAGTTGTGTGGCATTGGGGCAGCTGGTTCTATGAATGATCAACCCTTTTCCAGTACTCACAAATCCAAATACATCATCTCCAGGAATTGGGTTGCAACATTTTGCCAGATTGTATTTGATCTTATCACTTGATTCACCAAAAATGATCAATTCTGAATCTCCTTTTTTAGGGAGTGGCCTGTAAATATGCGTTTCTGCATTCGGATCTGGCGCAGCCACAATTGGCTTTGGGGCTTCTATTTTGTCGCCAATGACTTGAAAACTTTTAAGTTCTTTTAGGTCTATAGATTTGGTTGCGATTTTATATAATAAATCTAAATGACTTTGTAATTTATAAAAATGCATCAATTGATCCAAGTTATATGTGCTGTAGACAGTGCCAATCCCTTCTAGTTTGCGTTGAAGCGTATATTTCCCTTCTTCTGAAATGATTTTCTTTTCCTCTCTTAAGGCATCTTTAATACTATTTTTAGCCTTTGCAGTCACCACATTGTTCAACCAATCCTCAGTAGGTTTTTGTTTGTTACTTGTGATGATTTCTATCTGGTCGCCACTTCTTAAAGTATGGCTAATGGGAACCAATTTATGGTTGACTTTTGCACCTATACATTTTGATCCAATTGCGGTATGGATATAAAAAGCAAAATCAAGCGCAGAGCTATTGACTGGCAACATTTTCACCTCACCTTTTGGCGTATAGACATAAATTTCTTCTGCTAAAAAAGAGGTCTTAAAGTCTTGTAAAAAATCAATGCTTTCTTCCTCTTGATTGCTCAATGCTTCTCTAATCTGAATGAACCATTTATCAAATCGATCTTCACTTTGTGATGTCTCTTCTTTGTATTTAAAATGGGCAGCCATTCCCTTCTCTGCAATTTCATTCATTCTTTTACTTCGGATCTGTATTTCTACCCATTTACCATCTGGTCCCATTACAGTAGTGTGCAAAGCTTCGTAGCCATTGCTCTTAGGATTACTTAACCAATCCCTTAATCTTTCGGGAGAGGGCAGGTATTCATCTGTGACGATGGAATACACTTTCCAACATGCTTCTTTTTCTTTTTCTAAAGGGATATCAAGAATGATACGGATGGCAAACAGATCATAGACTTCTTCAAAACTTACCCCTTTCTTTTTTATTTTATTCCAAATAGAATGAATGCTTTTTGGACGACCAAAAATATCAAATTGTAATTCGGATTGACCTAATTTTTCTTTTAATGGTCTAACAAATTCATTGATATATTTTGTTCGCTCTCTTTTTGTTTCTGATAATTTTTTGGCAATCTCATGGTAGGTAGCTGGTTCCATGTATTTCATGGCCAGATCCTCTAATTCGGTCTTAATGTTGTACAAGCCCATACGATGTGCGAGTGGGGCGTATACCCAGATGGTTTCAGAGGCAATTTTTAATTGCTTCTCTTGCTTCATCGAGTCCATTGTACGCATGTTATGAAGTCTATCCGAAAGCTTGATGAGGATCACTCTCGGATCATCCGTCAAAGTGAGTAAGATTTTTTTGAAATTCTCTGCTTGTTGGCTGCTATTGGTGTCCATCACCGTTGCAATTTTTGTCAAGCCATCTACAATCTTTGCAATTTCATTTCCAAATTCTCTTTTGATATCATCTAATGTGATGTCGGTGTCCTCTACCGTATCATGTAATAAAGCGCAGATGGTGCTTCGCACACCCAATCCAATTTCATCTGCTGCAATCATCGCTACAGCAATGGGGTGCAGGATATAAGGCTCGCCACTTTTACGACGCATTGTTTTATGTGCTTCAGTAGCCATTTCAAATGCGGTTCTTAGCAATTCCCGATCGCCTTTTTTAAGTTTAGTTCTCAGCGTTCTAAGCAATGCACGGTAGTGGCGAACAATTTCTTTTTTCTCTTGTTCGTCGGTCAAGTTGTAGGGTGTCACAACTGCATTCAATAATTCTTGATCGGTACTTTCCATGCTTATACGAAAATACGTAAAAGCGGTGTAACTTTACTTCGCTATGTCATCTACCCAGCCTAAACCCATATTCAAATCTTCTATCTTAAGTAGGGTGTTTTCTTTTGTTGGGCCTTATCGATTTATTTTTTGGATCAATGTCTTTTTAGGCGTCTTTTTAGCGTTCGCTACGCCCATCCGACCTTATTTGATTCAAGTGACAGTAAACTTAGCGATAGGCAAACTAGTCGTACTGCCTTCATGGGTGCATTCAGTATTGCCTAATGAAGCTTTTAATTCGGTCGTACAATTGATATTGGCGATATCTCTCTTTCAGGTGGCTTTTATTATCCTTGAAACCATATTTCGTTTTTGTTTCACTTATGGGATGTCTTGGTTAGGGCAACAAGTGATAAGAGATTTAAGGAATAAAGTGTACCAAAAAATTATGTACTGGGAGATGCGTCAATTTGATAAAACACCCATTGGCACATTGACCACCAGAACAATCAATGATATCGAAAGTATTAATGATATTTTTTCAGATGGACTGATTCCCATTATCGCAGATATGTTAACAATTATAGTGACCTTAACTACCATGTTTTTTATCAATTGGGAGTTGACTTTAATTTGTTTAATTCCGTTTCCAATCATGATTGTGGCCACTTTTTTTTTCAAAGAAAGTGTGAATAAAAGTTTTGTACAGGTGCGCAATGCTGTTGCAGCACTCAATGCATTTGTACAAGAACATATCTCTGGCATGCAAGTGGTGCAGGCTTTTGCTGCAGAAGAGCAAGAGATGAAAAAATTTGATCAGATCAATGTGCATCATAAAAATGCGAACATCAAAGCTATTTTTGCCTACTCTGTATTTTTTCCAGTAGTGGAAGTGGTATTGGCCTTAAGTATTGGCTTAATTGTTTGGTGGGTGGCTGGCCAAAGTTTAGATGCAGGGATGTTGGTAGCATTTATTTTATTTTTAAATCAGATTTTCAGACCACTTCGTATGATTGCAGATAAATTCAATGTCTTGCAAATGGGCATGGTTGCAGCAGAACGTGTTTTCAAGATTTTAGACAACGAAGATATCACCGTCAATCAAGGTGCATATGCACCAACTCAAATTCAGGGAGCCATTGAATTTAAAAATGTACAATTCGCGTATCAAGCGCCCAATTGGATTTTAAACGATTTAAATTTTACGGTCGAAGCTGGTGCAACTGTGGCATTGGTGGGACCAACAGGAAGCGGAAAAACCTCCATCATTAGCATTTTGAATCGCTTATATCCATATCAAGCAGGGCAAATTTTATTAGACGGCGTCTTAATTGAAGAGTACGCACTTGATCGATTGAGGGGATCCATTGGGGTGGTTTTACAAGATGTTTTTTTATTTTCTGGCTCAGTCTATGACAATATCACTTTACGCAATCCTTTAATTCGTCCAGAACAAGTGGAGGAAGCAGCAAAAATGATAGGTATGCATGATTTTATCATGTCACTTCCGGGAGGATATCAGTACCATGTCATGGAAAGAGGCGCCACATTAAGCTTGGGACAAAGACAACTCTTGAGTTTTATTCGTGCACTTTTATATAATCCGAGTATTTTAATTTTAGACGAAGCCACTTCTTCCATCGATACAGAGAGTGAGCAACTCATTGAAAAAGCCATTGAAACATTAATACAGGG
>CAMBDE010000039.1 GCA_945865295.1 Chitinophaga pinensis
CGTGGTAAACGCATTTTTGCATTAAAAAATATCGAATTGGTTAAATTCGATCCAATGATTGGCAACATTCATTGTCGCGTGAAAGACGACGGGTATTCTACTTATTACAAAGTAACCATTGAAAATTTTACTTCTGCAGCCACCTTATCATTAAGATGTGGCTGTCCTTATAATTTATCTGAAGTTTGTAGACATAAAGCAGCTGCTTTATTTTTCATACAAGATTTAATGGATAAGAATCAATTGGAATACCAAGCGGCTTCTTATAAGACAACCCATACTTTACTTAGAACAAAAGCCATCGATTTAAAATCGATCAAAATGCTTTGTTCTGCTGACACTTTTGATCAGGCTGAACAAACGTTAAAAACAATTCGTCCACATATTCTCTCAAGTGAAAATGAAAAAGTAGTCGCAGAGTTAGATATGAATGGCAAGACGCATCACTTAATTATTCAAAAAAACGAAGAACGTTATTTTGATACTTCTTGTGATTGTTTGTCCGAGACTGCTTATGCTTTATGTATTCATAAGACAATGTTGTTATTACAACTGTTTCAATTAAAAGGAGCAGATTATTTTGAGACCATTCGAAACTGGGATAGAGAAAAAAATAAGTTATTGGCTTTATATGGGTACAGCCTTGCTGATGTGCTTAAAGATAAATTTGAATTCACCTACCATGACGGCAAACCCTTCTTAAAAGTACTTGATTCAAGTATCCAAAGAGTGAATGGTGGAGAGGCTGTCACCAAAGCGCCTCCAATAGAACTGCATCGCTTCACGCTCCCTACTAAAAAAGTAGACAGTGCTGGTATAGATGACACAAATTTGAATGGCGCACAAAAAACCATACAACGTTATGGATTAGTCATACAAGAAGACGCACATAATTATCCTTATGTATCTTTTCATGTGGTAAGAGGGGAGACCAATGAACTTGAAAATGTATATGTAAGTAAAGTAGAGAAGATTGATATCTTAAAATTTGTCACACCCTATGATATGCATGAGGATGATAAAATCTTACTGCAATCTGTCAGAAAATTACAACCGGTAGAAATGAGTAAGTACTTGAATAAGAATTCTCCTTTTCAAGGGATTTGGGATACAATTGTACATGCAGACGAAGCGAGTTTACCCGATGAGACAAAGGAATTGATGCAAGAGTACTTGCATCCTAAAATGGAAAAACTATGGCGTGATTTATCAGAACATCCATTTACTTTCTTTGTTGGGCATAACAAAAATTTTACCACAGCGAATTTGGCAAAATTGGATTTGATTTTTCACCCAGTTCAGCCAAGTTTTAAAGTAGAGAAAGACGGCGAAGATTATATTGTTCATGCGCAGGTGTTATTGCCATCAGGACCTGTAGACTTAGCGGACAACCTTGCAAAGTCTTATTTTCTATTCCAACAAGCACAGCAATTTTTTTATTGGAAAAATAGAGCAGACCTAAATTGGGTTGAACAATTTTTACCCAATGGGCATCAAAAAGTATCTGCAAAAGAGTGGCCTAATTATTTGCAGTCAACTGTATTGCCTTTATCTAAAAATTATGCCGTTGCCTTGGAGCATGTATCTCAAGAAAAAGTAAAAGGCGTGAAGCCGCAATTACAAATTCTATTAAAAGAAAACGGAGACTATCTATTTTTTGAGCCGCTGTTTGTTTACCAAGATATTGTTGTACAAAAAGAAGAAGGGCCATCTGTGATTCAACAGCTTGGCGACAAGCTCATGATTTTGGAACGTGATTTAGCTGCAGAGCGTCAATTGGTGGGCATTATAGAGCAATTGCATTCAGGATTCATAAGACCAAATGAAGGCAATGTATTGGCCTTAAAAGGTTCAGAAGTACTAAAAAACAATTGGTTCTTTTTATTCATTGATACCTTAAAGGAAAAGCAAATTCCATTGTTTGGTACAGAGCAATTGAAGCAATTTAAATTCAATACGGCTAAGCCAACGACTCGATTGTATATTAGTAGCAATACGGATTGGTTTGATGCTAAAGTGGAAATTTCATTTGGAGAACAAAAAGTGAGTATACAAGATATCAAGACGATGTTGATGAATAAGCAACAGTTTGTTTCATTAAAGGATGGTAGTTTGGGTGTATTACCAGAACAATGGTTAAACAAATATGCTTTGTTGTTTAAAGTGGGTGAAGGTAAGACAGACAATTTAAAATTAAGTAAATACCATTTCTCTGTTTTAGATGAATTGTACCAACAAAGAGATGAGGAAGAATTGATTTTCCAACTAGAAGGCAAATTTGAAAAAATTAGAGAACATTATACCATTGCGGATGTAAAACCACCAGCGCATTTGGATCCAATTTTACGACCTTATCAGGCAAGTGGATTCCAATGGTTGAATTATTTACACGATGTAGGCTGGGGTGGTATCTTAGCAGATGATATGGGATTGGGTAAAACCATTCAAACCTTATCTTTCTTACAACATTTAAAAGAAAAACAAGGTAAGTTGTTGGCTTTGGTGGTATGTCCAACTACTTTGTTATTTAACTGGCAAAATGAATTGAAGAAATTTACCCCAAGTTTGAGTTATATGATTCACCATGGTGGCACAAGAAATAAAGCAAAATTAACAGATGGCTCTGTAGAAGTGATCATCACCACTTATGGTACTTTAAGAAGTGATATTAAGAACTTCGTTGAAGTTAAATTTGATTATGTGATTTTAGATGAAAGTCAAGCCATTAAAAATCCAACTAGTAAAGTGACTAAGGCGGCCTGCTTACTAAATGCGGACAATAAACTTTGTTTAAGTGGTACGCCATTGCAGAATAATACTTTTGATATCTATGCGCAAATGAATTTCTTGAATCCTGGTATGTTGGGTTCAGTAGAATATTTTAAGCATAATTTTTCAATGCCTATTGACAAGTTTGATGAGAAAGAACAAAAAGAACATCTACGAAAATTTGTCTTTCCATTTATATTAAGAAGAACCAAAGAGCAAGTGGCAAAGGATTTGCCAGAAAAGCAAGAAACGGTATTGTATTGTGAGATGGGTGCGGCACAACGTAAAATTTATGAAGCATACAGAAATGATTACCGTGATAAATTAATGGGTCTGGTAGAGGAGAAAGGCGTGCAAAAAGCACAATTGTCTATCTTACAAGGCTTGATGAAATTGCGTCAAATTTGTGATAGCCCGGCTATTATAAAAGATGAATCCTATCCAAATGAGTCGGTTAAATTAGAAGAGTTGACTCGTGAGATTTCAGAAAATATAGGCGAACATAAGGCCCTGGTCTTTTCTCAATTCTTGGGTATGCTAGGTTTGATCAGAGCGTCATTAACGAAGCTTGGCATTGATCATGAATATTTTGATGGTAGTAGCACGATCCAAGAAAGAGAAAAAGCAATTGAACGTTTTCAAAATGATCCTAATTGTCGTGTTTTCTTAATCTCTTTAAAAGCGGGTGGTGTGGGTCTTAACTTAACTGCTGCAGATTATGTGTATATCGTAGATCCTTGGTGGAATCCAGCTGTAGAACAACAAGCCATTGACAGAACGCATCGTATAGGACAAACAAAAAATATTTTTGCTTATCGTATGATCTGTAATGATACAGTAGAAGATAAAATTTTGAAATTGCAGGATCGTAAAAGATCCCTTGCAAAAGAATTGATTTCTGACGAAGATGGATTTATGAAGTCCTTAACCAAAGACGATATCAATTACTTATTTAGTTAACTAGAATAGTTTATAATTAAAATGCCCTAAATGAATCATCTGGGGCATTTTAATGTTGAAGCTGCAGCGATTATTTCATTTCGGCCGCCGCGATATTTACTTTTGGATTTTTTAAGAATTCTTCTTTACATCCTGCAGCACAAAAGCCTAATACCTTATTGTCATAATTTGCTGTGTCGCTAATGCCAGCAGTCACAGGCATGCCACATGTAGGATCTTTTTTATTGTCCACTAAGCTAATATCGTAACTGATAACTGAATCTTGGGTAACAGCATTTTCGGTACTATCCATGGTGGTTGTTGATGATGCAGGATCATTGCCACAAGCCGTTAAAAAAATACTACAAGTAACTGCCATCAAGTTGATACCCCTTTTAATTGTCTTATGCATGATATAGGATTTGTACAAAGTTAGGACTTCCTTTAAATATGGGTTAAATAGTGTAAAATAAGTTACAAAATTCAGTATTTATTGGCATTATAACCGGATTCTGATGTATTTTTGAGGTCTAAATTTGAATACCTTAAAGATGAAGAAGACAATCATTTTAGCCTTCGCAACTTCAATAGCAGTTTCAGGCTTAGCACAAACAAAACCATTGGCTCCATTGAAGCCTAATGCAGCGCTTAAAAAAGTGGTAACCAACAAGGCGGTTGCAACTAAACCTAAGTCCGCAACCACCCTTTTAAAGAATACAAAGGATAGCGCTTCTTATGCTTTAGGATATAGAATCGCACAAAGTTTGAAAGGACAGGGACTTCAAGATGTGAACATTGCGATGTTCAACAAAGGAATGGCTGCTGGGGTCAATGCAAAATCAGTAATTCCAGACAGCTTAATTGATTTATGTATCAAAAACTACCAAGATAAAATGAGTACAGAAAAAATCGCTATCAATCGTGCAACAGGCGCTGCATTTTTAGCAGAAAACGCAAAAAGACCAGGTGTGGTTCGCTTAAGTAATGGTTTGCAATATGAAGTCATGGTTGCAGGTACAGATACTGCTAAGCCTACTTTAAACAACACAGTTAAATGTCATTACCATGGTACTTTAATCAACGGTGAAGTATTTGACAGTTCAGTAAACAGAGGCGAGCCAATTAGCTTCCCTTTAAATGGGGTGATTAAAGGATGGCAAGAAGCTTTACAGTTAATGACAGTTGGAAGTAAGTGGAAATTATTCATTCCTTCTGAATTGGCTTATGGTGAACGCTCTGCAGGACCAGTCATTGGGCCAGGTTCTACTTTGATTTTTGAAGTGGAGTTATTGGGTATACAATAATATTTGTACTACATCATTTATAATACAATACACTTCACATCTACTTGTGGAGTGTATTTTGTTTCATAGCCTTTTCAATTTTTATTATGCAAAAGATTTTTGTTGTCATTTTTCTAAGTATCAGCATATTTGCTTGTACACCAAATAATGTAAAAATTAGTGCGACTATTGGTCAACAGATTGATAGCGCAGGTATGCAAGGAAGCTTTGCTTTAATGGAAAATAGTAGCGAAGCTTTTACGGTGTATAATTTATCCGCCTACAAGGATAGTGGCTATGCGCCCTTGAATACATTTTTTGCTTTGCCGATTTTGATTGGTTTTGATCAAGGCCAACTCAATGCAGATACCAATACATGGGTATCACTTGACTCTACTGCGTATTATCAGCAGTTGGTAAAGCAAATTGGTAGAACCACTTTGTTGCAAGAAATTGATTCTATTCACTATGGTAAAGGCATTGTGAGTGCAAATATGGATGGCTTTTGGAAGGATGGATCTTTATTGATCACAGCAGACGAACAACTTGGGTTTATTAAAAGATTGTATTTTAAAGCTTTGCCTTTTCAAAAGCGTAGCCAAGAGCTGTTTAGAAAAATGATCTTGAAAGAACAAAACTCAAATTATCAATTAAGTTATTTAGTGGCAACGGATACTGCGCTTGGCAATCAAGCTTGGGTGATTGGGTATATCGAAGAAAACCTGCATCCTTATTTCTTTGTATTGCATACAAATACATCAGATGGTAAGGACCTTAAGAACAGAAATATTAATTTATTAAAATCTATATTGGTTAAAGAAGGCTTCTTCAAAGGAGTTCGTTAAATTTAATCTCTATTCATTATTATAAGAAAGCTTTATGCAATACTATTCTGAATCATTGACATCTTATAAGCGCATCCAAACAAGACCTGTTAAAGTGGGTAATTTAATGATAGGTGGAGGACATCCAATTCGTGTTCAAACGATGACCACCACAGATACGATGGATACAGATGCAACTGTTGCACAAGTCATTCGTTGTATTGAAGCGGGTGCAGAACTGGTTCGTGTAACAGCCCCAAGTAAAAAAGAAGCAGAGAATTTAGCGAATATTAAAGCCATCCTTCATTCCAAAGGATACCATACGCCACTTGTAGCGGATATACACTTCACACCTAATGCAGCTGAAATTGCAGCAAGAATTATAGAAAAAGTAAGAGTGAATCCAGGTAATTATGTAGATAAAAAGAAATTTGAACAAATTGATTATACCGATGCGGAATATCTAGAAGAAATTGAACGCATCAGAGAAAGATTTTCGCCCCTTGTGCTTATTTGTAAAGAACAGGGCACTGCAATGCGTATAGGGACCAATCATGGTTCATTAAGTGATCGTATCATGAGTCGATATGGCGATACAGCCATTGGGATGGTAGAAAGTGCCATGGAGTTTTTAAGAATTGCGAGAAGTTTGGATTACCACCAAATTATTTTGAGTATGAAATCAAGCAATCCTCAAGTAATGGTACAAGCTTATCGATTATTGATTCAACAAATGCAACAAGAGTTCAATGAATTGTATCCATTGCATTTAGGTGTAACAGAAGCTGGTGATGGAGAAGATGGAAGAATTAAAAGTGCAATTGGAATTGGTACCTTATTAGAAGATGGCATTGGCGATACCATCAGAGTTAGTTTAACAGAAGATCCTGAATTAGAAATCCCAGTATGTTTAGATTTAGTTAAAAGATACAATCAGTTGTCAGAAGTGAATACAGCGATGGTCCCTGAACTGACACAATTGCCTTATAGTCCCTTTGAATATACAAGACGCGCAACCACTGTGGTGCGCAATATTGGTGGCAAACAAGTGCCTGTAGTGATCGCAGATTTAAGCCATCTTCCTACAATTAAAACAACAGACTTAGTCGCAATTGGCTATACCTATGATCCAACCACAGATAAATGGGCGATCTCGGATGCTGCTGCTGATTATGTTTTTATAGGCAATCAACCTTTAGATTTTAATTTGCCTGGAACACTTAGTATTGTAGCAACCCCCGCAGTTTGTGCACTTGCCAATAATATTGAAAAGTACCATCCAATCATCGATGCTAGTTCTTTTATTGCCTTGGATGCAAAACATCCCCAACTTAATTTTGTACAAATAGATTGTTACAGTGATCTTTCACCTATTCCAGATGAATTGTTATTACAAATTGCAAAAGATGACGCTGTTGTTTTTTGTTTGAGTAGTCAATGTAACAATGCCATGCAAGCGGTGAGAAGAATGGCTATCAAGCTGATGCAACTTCAGATTCAGCAACCTATTATTTTAGTGACAGATAGCCAATGGCAAACCACAGATGAACACTTGATTCATTTTGCGATTGAGACAGGCGCATTGTTATTAGAAGGAATTGGAGATGGGATTTGCTTAGGATTGAGTAAAGCTGCATATGATGCAAGCATTAATGGATCCAATGTATCTGGCCGGAATTATTTTAATAATTCAAGTATCGAGCAATTATTGAATACCACTGCATTTGGAATTTTACAAGCCACTAGAACTAGAATTTCTAAAACAGAATATATTTCTTGTCCAAGTTGTGGAAGAACTTTGTTTGAGCTTCAAGAAACAACAGCAAAAATAAGAGCAGTGACCAATCATTTAAAAGGTTTGAAAATAGCTATTATGGGTTGTATCGTGAATGGGCCTGGAGAAATGGCGGACGCTGATTTTGGTTATGTAGGAAGTGGGGTAGGAAAGATTACATTATATAAAGGCAAAGAAGTGATGAAGCGCAATATTGATAGCAATGTGGCGGTAGACGAATTGATTTCATTACTTAAAGAACACGATGCTTGGATTGAGCCAAGTAAATAATCATTTTATGTATTCCATTTTTTATGCCCTCTTTTATTTGATTTCATTGATTCCTTGGCCTGTGGTATACATATTAAGTGACGGGGTGGCTTTTTTATTGAGAAAAGTTTTAAAATATAGATTGGATGTAGTGCAGCATAATTTAGCCATTGCTTTTCCAAATAAATCCAACCATGAGCGCAATCAAATTGCAAAAGCATTTTATCAAAAATTTACAGACACATTTTTTGAGACCATTAAGTTAATCTCTATGTCTGATGCAAGTTTTACAAAGCGCTTCACCTCCAATGTAGAAGTGCTCAATGATATCTATGCCACTGGTCAAAATGTTCAAATTATGGCTGGCCATTTCTTTAATTGGGAATTTGCCAATTGGGGGGCAGCCAAATATGGCAAGTATCCTTTTATAGGGGTGTATATGCCATTAAGCAATCAATATTTCGATCGTTTGATTTTAGATATGCGTAAAAGGTATGGTAGCATCTTGATTCCTGCTACTAATTTTAAAAATCAATTCCATCAATATGCTTCTAGTGGTAAATATGCCATGGCGCTAGCTGCAGATCAAAATCCAGGCAATCCTAAATCGGCTTTTTGGGTGCCATTTTTTGGTCAATTGACACCATTTGTGAAAGGGCCAGAAAAAGGCGCTAAGCTCAATAATACTGCTCAAGTATTTGTTCATTTTTATAGTACAAAAAGAGGGCATTACCACTCTCAATATGAGCTTTTAACCACCGCCCCAAATTATTTTAAAGACGGACAATTAACTGCGCTTTATGTTAAAATATTGGAGGATAAAATAAAACAAGATCCTGCGAATTATTTATGGAGTCATCGCAGATGGCGTTATCCTTATGATGCAGCTACGTATGGACATTTAGTAGTGGACTAATTATAATACAAGTAATTTCTAGTTAGCATTCACAACTTGTATCTTTGGAATTAGTTGTCCTTAAAAATATCTGAATCTGAATTCTTTTTTGGGGAAGCAACAATTGTGAATTTATTTTTCAAAAATTCTACTGCGTCCCAACCATCCTGAACAATCCTAATATTGTGAATGCCTTGTTTTTTTAATACCGAGGCTGCAAGCAATAACTGTTTGCCTAAATCATCTATGATATAAATATTAAAATGTTCGTCTAGTTCTGACATCGCACCAGGGTCACCAAATTCAATTAAGGGAAGATGGATGGAGTCTTTGATATGGGCCTTGTCATAGACTTCTTCGGTACGAATGTCTAAAATCATTAAGTATTCATCAAATGGGATATCCATTGCTAGTTCATCTACTTCCACTTCAATGATTAAATCAATTTTTTGATCCGCATCGGACCATGTTGAAAAACCTCCTTGTAAATAACCTTTCACTTGTGTGTATCCTAAAAGTTCAAAACGTTTTATCAGGATTGCTTCAGTGCCTTGTGAACACACTAAAACAATGGGGCAATCTTGCTTAATTATTTTAAGGGCATTTAAAGTTTTTATTTCATCTAAAGCTATATGGATGGATCCTGGAATATAACCCTTTAAAAATTCAGCATCCGTTCTGGCATCAATGATTTGTACCGAATCGTCTTTAGATAATTGCAAAAATTGAGCTAAGCTTAACTCCATATTATCCAACTAATTGTTCTACAAATTGGTTCACTTGTCCAAGACGATTGTAGTCCACCATATAAAAAATAAATTTTCCTTCGCGGATAGTGACAACAATACCGGCTCTTCTTAAAATGGCTAAATGCTGTGAGGCAACCGATTGTTCTAATCTAAGTTTTACATAGATCTCTGTGACAGTCATTTTCTGATGCTCGTCAATTAATATTAAAATTTGTTGACGAAGTTTGTGGTTTAATGCTCTTAAAATCATAGCAGCTTTTTTGCTTTGGATTAAATCCACTTTTAATGGTGTGGCGCCATTGTCTAATTGTAACAATGATAATGTTTGATTCATGACAAATTACATATTGGGGGTTATGAATTTCTTTACATTGCGAAGTTAATGAATATTTAATACATAAAATTTTAATAATATGTATTATTTGCTTGGAAGGATGTAAACCTCCTTAAGGTAATTTGGACCAACATAGGCCAAATCCTCAAATTGCGTTGCGTTCAATTTCGTAATTGCCATGTCTTGTAGTACTTGGCTTGTATAATGCCCCTCTAAGTATTTTACTTGATGGGGAGCTGTGAAATCTTTTGTTTTTGCCAGTCCATTACCAATACAGAGGGTTGGCTGATGGATCAAACTGTTCCATTTTGCTTGGTCAAGCACCATGGCTTGTTCTTGTAGGATTGGTTTACAGGACGGATCATAGACCGCTCCAAATACTTCCATTCTTCTTGCATCTATCATTGCAAAAATTTGGAATGGTGGCTGGGTTGTATTGGGTGCTAGTTGAATGGCAGCAGTTGCTAAAGCGCTCAAGGTGGATAAGCCTATTAATGGCTTTTGTAAGGAGTAGGCAATGCCTTTCGCAGTGGCTAACCCAACCCTTAATCCAGTATAACTTCCTGGTCCTAAAGTTACGGCAACAGCATCTAGGTCACCAATTGCCATTTGTTGTTCGGCTAATACTTTGGCAATAGCGACTTGAATGAAGCTGGCGTGACTATGCGTCTCCTTATTGGTAAGTTCGCAGGCGAGCTTACCATCCATGCTCAATGCAACAATGGCTTCTTCCAAAGCGGTGTCTATAATTAAGATATTAGCCAAGTGGTAAAATTGTATCGCAAAAATAGGTTGGATTTGCTCAAAAAAATAGAAATTGCAATTCTAAAATTAAATATATGTCTAAACAAATCATTCAGTCTAACAAAGTACCTGCACCTATTGGTCCATATAGTCAAGCTGTGATTGCCAACGGATTTTTATTCGCTAGTGGTCAAATTGCTTTTAATCCAGCAACTGGTGAGCTGGTTTTATCTTCGATCGAAGCCGAAACAACTCAGGTGATGGAGAATATTAAAGCCATATTAGATGAAGCTAAAATCAATTTTGATCATATTGTCAAGACCAGTATTTTTTTAAGTAGTATGGATTTATTTACTGCAGTGAACCAAGTATATGGAAGTTATTTCAATGCTGATTTTCCTGCACGTGAAACCGTGGCGGTGAAAGGATTGCCTAGAAATGTCAATGTTGAAATTAGTATTACGGCTTTGATGTCTTTTTAAATTGATAACTTGTTTCAAAATAAATTTGTCCTTGGGGTTCCAATTTTTGGAGCCCCATTTTATTGTTAAAACAATCTGGTGCCCCACTTAAATTTTCAATGGTAATACTTTTTCGATCCTCGGGCGTATAGAGCTGTACATATGGGTAATTGTGTATAGGCGCAATGATAATGGACTTACCATCATAGCTAAGTTGAATCTTGTTTTGGATGGGGTCTAGTAAATAGCAATCATCATAATAGGTAGCCCCAATTTTTAAGCCTTTCTCAAAACTATTTTCTTGTATCATTTCCCCAGAGGGTATCATGTCATCGCGCATTGTTAATTTAGCTTTTGACTGAAATTCAAGTAGGTAATGATCTACTTGGCCACCCAAAGTAAAGTAGGGATGCCATCCATCCATCAAGGGCATCACCCTATTTGACTTATTGACAATACTTGTCTTTACCCCTATTAAATTATCTAGATACAAAGTCCATTGTAATTGGATCTCATAAGGGAAGGGGTATCCGGGATCAGTCCCTTTATATTCAAATGAAAGTATTAGCTGTGCATAATTGGCTTGCACTTCGGTGGAAAGGATGGAAAATTCGGCATCATAGACAAGTCCATGAATGGCATGTGCGCCTAAATAGAATTTATTGAATGCGTATGTTTGATCATCCAATTGATATTTACCTTCATCTATACGACATGAAAATGGGCTCATCTTACTGCTTCTAAATCCATTTATTTCAAAATGATCATCTCCTGTATTGCTCAAAATAAGTTCTAAAGGTTGCTGCTCATGCTTGACCATCCAGCGATTCATTAACCCACCTTTGCAGTGTATTTCAATCAAGGTTCCGTTGAGCTGGTCAAGCATCTGAATGCGCTTGCTTGTGCCATGAGCCTGTATATTTAAGTCGAATGACATGGCGCTTGTTTAAGTGGAAAATTAAAACTATTCTATTAACTTTGGAATATCAATTTTAAAGTATGCGCATTATTTTATTTTTTGGCTTGATCCTTTTTTCTGGGCAATTGATTGCACAGGTTTGGTCTAAATATGACAGCACAATGAAAATTGGTAAAGCTGGTTACCGAATTTCATGTTTAAATAGATCCCCGGAGAAAAATGTATTGAATATCAGACCCATCGGATTTAAGTCTGAATCTAGAGAAGCATCCATAGAACTAAAGGCCAGGGTAATTGGCGCTGAAATTGATGACTTAAACATGGATGGATTTCCTGATTTGATTATTTTTATTGAAGATGCGGCAGGTAAAAAAAATATTTTCCCAATTACTTCTCAAGACAACGAAAGAATTGCGCCCATTTTATTTCCTGATTTATTAAATGACATGGAATTGAGTAAGGGATACAGAGGCAAGGATGAATACAAGCTTATAGAAGGGGTTTTATTTAGAAAGTTTCCAGTTTATCCTTCAGATACGACTATTAAAGAGCCAACCAATAAAATTAGACAGTTGATGTATCGAGTGGTACAAGGAGAACGTGATTCATGGAAGTTTAAAATGTTTAAACAATTTGATTTGACTGCAAATTAGTAGCCAGCGCTGATCAGTATTTTACCTACTGCTTTTTCATTTCCCATATCATCTCGAGCAAATATTAAGTAAATGCCTGAAGCCACTTTGCGCTGGTATTGGTCCCTGCCATTCCATATTGCTTGACCTCCAAGTGCCCTGGTTTGAATCATGAGTTGTCCATTGATATCTGTAATTTTCACTAATGCATTGTTGACTAAATTTTTAATGATAATCGGTCCATTGTAATTGGGTGCAATAGGATTGGGAAAAATCTTGATGGCTGATTGTGTCAATGTACTTTCGGTGGCTTCTCCTTTATAGCTTATGATTTCGTTCTTTGTAAAGAAAAAAACATCTCCATCAGTCGGTTCAATAACAATGGATAAGACGGCATTGTCTGGAAGGGGACTATTTTCTGTTGTAAAATGTTGGAGTACCTCAACACCATCTTTACTGATTAACCAAGCACCATTATTGGTACCAATCCATTTTCTATTCGCACCATCTATACTGATAGAATGAATGGTTTCTTTTTGAAACAAGTAGCCATTGAATCCATTGCTTTGAACAATCGGCAAATAGGCATCGCAGGCTTCGTTGATGGTATTGCATTGAAAAATTGCAATGCCATTGTCTGTTCCAGCCCAGATGCTTCCATCCTTATCTTCTGTGATGGCTGTGACCTCCATACTTGGCAAATTACCCGATCCTTTTCCAGTATTCAATTGTCTCCAAATGGCTTGGTTGTTTTGTTTTTGAAACAATACAATACCTTGTTTTTTAGATCCAATGATCCAACTCAAATCATTTTTAGATACTACAATTTTTTTCAAATTAGTACTAGAAAAACCTGTTTGCATGGGATAGCTATTCCATTTTGCACCTTCTTTTGAAACGATACCAAATCCTTCTTTCAAAAGCACAATTTGACCATCTGTTTTTTGTTGAATCGATTTGATTATGCCAATGGATGCATTTGGCAATAGTTGTTCTATGGTTTTCTTGTTTGGATCAAAATGGATCAGTTGATTCCCCATACCAATCCACCAACTTTGATCACTTGGGTCAATGGACACCGCCTCTACTTGATTGATTTTTATATTTTGAATTTGGGTAAAATTGGTCCAACCATTTTCATTCAAACTCGATATTCCATTTTTATTCGCCCCATAACTCATTAATATTTGGTGGTCTGAAAATGCATTACTGCCAAATACATTACTTAAAGGTCCCCCTAGTGCAGTCCATTTTGATTGCGCATTTTTTTCATAGAGGCCTTTACTAAAATCCGCTACCCAAATCGTATTGCCGTCTTTAAGTAATCCAACAGGTTGAATCAATACAGTAGAATCTAGCAGTACTGTATTGGTTTGATTGCTATTGAATTGGATCAATGCGCCTTTGTTCTGATAAGTGATACCTGCTAAAATGCGCTCTTCGTCAACAGCGATGGTCTCAATGGTACCTGTATTAATTTGATAGCTTGCAATATTACTTTGGTAAGGATAAATTTTTTGTTGATTGTTATAATAGAGTTGGTTTTTAAAAACAAACATATTTTTTAAACCAGAGATACCCATTGTATTTTCTTGAATCCAATTATTATTTTGTCCCAATATTGTGGACCAAATCCCATTCTCATTGAGTGCAAATAATTTATTTTGGTAAATAATTGTTTGAAGGACTTTTACTGACTGACGGTTGTTATTTGGGAAAAGGGTGGCCTTGATTTCTTTTTTTAATAAGTCAACAATAACGATTCCAAAATTACAAGACAAGTATGCGTTGTTATTGAATACAATAAGGTCGTTGATTTTTTTGTCAGAATATAAATTTGAATTTTGTATATCGTCAATCAAGGTGACTTGATCTCCTTTTACAATATCAATACGGCTATTTTTATAGGCAATTACAAGTTGATTTTCAATTGGGTGCCATGCAATTTTATGGATTCCTGTTGCATGCAAACCAGTGGTCGTGTTAAGGTAGTTGGTCTGTTTATTGGCATCTATTTGAATAATTTGGTTTGCTGCGGCAACATAAATTTGATCCCCTTTTACAACTTGTTGGATCGACTCGTTTGAGAAATGTGCACGCCACGAACCAATTGGGCCTAATTGCAATTGTGCATCTATTGGCTTAGCTAAACCAATACATCCTATTAAAATATAAACCCATTTTTGCATCTTATTTTTTTATCGCTTGATAAATTTGTTCTTGAATTTTTGCTCTCAAATTAAGTGTACTAAATGCTTTATTATCTCTTGTTGGATAGACTCTGTTTGAAAGAAAAATATACAATAGTTGATTGTCTGGGTCTGCCCAAACACATGTTCCAGTAAATCCTGTATGGCCAAAGACGGATGCTGGGGCACTCAAACTTGGATAAGGATCTTTTGAACTGGCATTGTCTTTAGCAGTTTTATCAAATCCAAGTCCTCTTCTGCTTGTTGCAGATTGGTAACTTGTAAACAATGCTATGGTGGATGGTTTTAAATAGGTTTGACCATCCCATTGTCCTCCATTCAATAACATCATATACAATTTCGCTAAATCAGTGGCATTGCTAAATAATCCGGCATGCCCTGCGATACCACCCATGGTGGAAGCACCTTCGTCATGAACCGAACCCTGAATGAGTTCTTTTCTAAAATACTTGTCTAATTCAGATGCAGCGATATTTGATTTGTCTGCTCTGTCAAGTGGTAAAAAACCTGTACTGCGCATTTGCATTGGTCCATAGAAAGTTTTTGTACAATAATCCTGCAGACTCATCCCAGTAACTTGTTCTACAATATTGCCAAGAAAAATAAAATCATTATCACTATAAATGTATTTACCTGGAGTAGAGATTGGGCTGTTTAATATTTTCAATCGGATACTATCTATCCAGTTATTGGCAAGGTATTTTCCTGGACTGACCATCATTTGGTGCGCAGCGTCTTGAACAGGTACAATCCATTTTGAATTGATGCTGCCGTCTGGATTTAAAAGGGATTCGTAAAATTTGATATAAGGGTATAAGCCAGCTTCATGTAAAAGCAAATCCTTCAATCGAATTTTCGCTTTTGGATTACCAACTACCCAAGGTAAATAATCGCCAATTGTTTTTTCTATATCTAACATGCCTTCTTCTACTAGTTTCATTACAGCAACAGTCGTTGCGCTAGTTTTTGTAACAGAAGCAAGATCGTATATGGTTGAATTAGTCACGAGTGGACTTTCAGCTCCTGCAATGCTACCATAGCTTTTATTAAAAACAATTTGATTGTTTTTAGCTACCAATACTTGACATCCAGGAATCGCTGTTAGATGAATTGCATCTGCTACAATTGAATCTATTTTTGCCAACTTTTCTTGATCAATAATTGCTGGAAGAACTTTTTGTACTAGAATTTTTTTTTTAATGCAGCTTCAGAAAGCATACCGTATGGCAGTTCAAGACTAATCGTCACTGGTAAAGTTCCTCCAGCTTGTAGTTTTCCTTCAAGCCATTTTTGGACTGCTGCATGACTATGCTTGGTGTCTTCAAAAGCAAATAAAATATTGTTGATTGCATTAAAATCACCAACAGCATAAGGATTCCCGAAAATTAAATGTATCCAATCTTCATGCCCTTTTTCGTTTAAAAATTCTAAGGTTGCTGCAGGTATATCAAAATGATTTGCAGGCCTTCTGTTAAAACCATGTAGACCAACAACCACATGTTCATATGCTTTTAGGCTATCATTGATTAAAGCCAATTCGTTTGCATCTTTTCCGCTTGTATAAAAAACTTTTACACCATATGCGCTTGCAATCGAACTCGTGAATGCGGTTGCTGATTTTGCGTTAAAGGCAAGATAGGCTGTCTTGTTATTTAATACCGGACTATTGGTAGCCCTTAAAAAGGTAAGTGATTGTTGCGCCATGGCTGCATTGATGGCACCAACAGATTGATTCAAGTCTGCGATGATGTTGGTTGTATCAATTTGTTGTGGTGCATCCAATCCGTATTTATATTTAGCAGCTAAGATTTTTTTTACGCGTGCATTGATTTCAGAACGTTTAATCCTTCTTTCTTTAACCGCTGCTCTTACTTTATTGATAGATTGTCCAACCTCCCCAGGTAAACATAACATATCATTTCCTGCTAGAATGGCTTGTACATTGGCTTCTCCTTGTGGAAAATAATTGGCAATCGCCTTCATGTCCATCGCGTCAGTCACACTAATGCCTTTAAATCCCAACTCTTTTTTCAATAATCCATTCACTGCATTTGGTGAGATTGAAGTGGCGTATTTTGGTCTATCGTCAATTGCGGGAACAGATAAATGCGCTACCATAATAGATTCAATACCTGCATTGATCAATGCCTTGAATGGTTCAAGCTCAAGACTGTCTAATGCAGCTCTTGACTTATTGATGACTGGTAAATCAAAATGAGAATCTACATTCACATCTCCATGTCCGGGAAAATGTTTTGCTGTGGCCATAATCCCATTGTCTTGCATACCTTTCATATATGCAACCCCTTGTTGAATCACTTTTGTTTTACTCTGACCAAAACTGCGATCATTGATCACCGGATTTAAAGGATTGTTATTGATATCAATCACTGGACCATAATTAATTTGGATCCCCAATCTTTTACATTGATCAGCAATAGCAGCACCCATTTGGTAAACTAAATCACTTGATGCAAATGCACCCATCGAAAGTTGTCTTGGAAAAGATTCAACACTATCTAAGCGCATACCCAACCCCCATTCCGCGTCAATGGCAATGAATAATGGAGTCTTAGCAACACTTTGATAGGCATTGGTTTGCATAGCTTGTCGAACTGGACCACCCTGAAAAAAGCACAATCCGCCAACATTATATGCTTGAATTAAGTTTGCAATTGAATCAATACTTTTTTGTGACCAATTGCTATGGGCTCTGATGACCATCAACTGTCCAATTTTCTCATTCAAGTTCAATGCAGCAAATTGTTTCCTAATCCACTTTTTTTCACTCATTTTTTGTGCCTGAATGGCGGTAAAAAATCCTATAAATAATAAGCTGCTTAAAAATATTTTTTTCATGTCGAATTTATATAGGGCAATTTAAGCATAAAAAAAGGCTTACCGATAATTGGTAAGCCTTTTTTTAGCTTTTTTATATAAGGCGCGATACTTTATCGACGCTTGCTTATGCTTCAGTTTCCTCTTCGTCTAATTCTGGTAAGGTTGGGGTCACTTTATGTTCTTGTAATTGAGCAAACCACTTCACCATTTTCTTCATATCGCTGGCATAAACACGCTCAAAATCCATATTAGGGAATACTTTCTTAAAATAGGCCTGAGTGGCTTTTGCATCTTTCTCGTTAGGCAAGGCTTCTTTTGATTTGCCCATGGCGATGAATACTTCTGCCAAAAACACATTTTCTTTCGTTGTAAACACTTCAATACTCTCTAAATGAGAGAATTGGTAGGCTCTAGAACTGATAAATTGGGTCGCATTGGTCTCTAAGGATCTTGCAATTGCACCATCACTTTTACTCGTTAATAATTCAAATAATCCTGACATGCCTGAAACGGAAATCAATTTGTTATACTCCATGGGTTCTAGTCTTTTTTTAGGAACGCAAAATACGGAAAAACCCTCAATTTTCATTTTTTAAACTACCTTTGTTTATCATTAAAAATCAAGCATATGCCCGGTTTTGAATTATTTGGAGCAGAAGAAAAGAAAGAAGTAAATGATGTCTTAGAGACAGGCATTTTAATGCGTTATGCATTTGATGGGCCAAGAAAAGGAATTTGGAAATCCAAAG
>CAMBDE010000040.1 GCA_945865295.1 Chitinophaga pinensis
TAAGTTACACCAAACCATTTTGCATTGGTAGGAATCACTTTCACAGCCCCCAAGTTCAATGCCTTGAACCTTCCTGCTACAAAAGGAATATAAAATTCAGATTTTAAAGCCTGTCCTTCTCTTTCTAAAAAGAGGTTGAATTCAGATGCACATAAATCAATAAATCCTGGAGCAAAACACATAAAGTTCATACTCACTCTTGTGTCTTCTTGAAGTGGGGTTTCAACACCCTCCTCTTCAAATACAATTCCATCTCCTTCTTTTCTATAAATTTTTGTTCGCTCATTGATTGCAGTTAAATAACCTGCCGCATCCAAATTGCATACGCCCCTACTCACAGTGCCATTCTCGCTTAAGGTGTTCGAAAGTTCATAACCTAGTATACAATATTCTTTTTCAGAACATGCTGTTGTTAAAAAAGTATGCGCTTGAACAAATGCTTCTTGTCCATAATAATCGTCTGCATTGATCACGGCAAATGGTTCATTCACCACTCCCTTTGTACATAGTAAGGCGTGTGCTGTACCCCAAGGCTTGGTTCTTTCTTGAGGAATTGAAAAGCCTTCTGTAAATTGATCTAATGACTGGTATACATATTCTATCTCGATCTTGTCTTTTAATTTTGGCTCCAACACAGCTTTAAAGGCTGCTGCAAAGTCTGCTCTAATAATGAATACCACTTTACCAAAGCCAGCTTTTATGGCATCGTAAATCGAATACTCCATTATCGTTTCTCCACTTGGACCGAATCCTTCGGTTTGTTTCATGCTTCCATATCTACTTGCCATCCCTGCTGCTAAGATCACTAATGTCGGTGCACTCATTTTTCTTTATTTAATTGTAATTTCACAATCCATTAAGGTGGTCAAAATTAGTTGATTTATCTTAAATACAAAATTTTGCATATCAAGCCCTATATTCAATCCATCTTATCCTTTAGTCCATCCCAAAAAGTGGATCTATTAAGACTGGACCTATTGCATCCAATTGTAAGTGGTAATAAATTTTATAAACTTCGATTTTATATTAAAGCAGCAATCGAAAATGGAGTTTCGAAGGTGGCTAGTTTTGGTGGACCTTATTCTAACCATATAGTTGCGTTGGCCTTTACTGCAAAGGAAGCTGGATTAAAAAGTATTGGTTATATTAGGACAAATGCCGATGAACCGACCACGCCTAGCTTAGCGGAGGCCAAGCATTATGGCATGGAATTGGTCTACTTAGGGAGGACGGATTTTCAATCCAAAAAAGCAAGTATTTTAGAAACGAGCGATGCCAAATCTGATACTTATTTTATAGACGAAGGTGGCTATGGCAGCATTGGGGCAAAAGGTGCTGCAACTATTTTTACAGAAAACGATACAGCCCATTACGATTATATTGTTTGTGCAGTTGGAACAGGTACCATGCTTGCTGGATGTATCAATGCTGCAAGTCCCAATCAAAAAATAATCGGCATCCCTGTTTTAAAAAACGAAGGCAGTATCGAGTCAGAAATCAATGCATTGTTACTTGATAAAAATAATCAACCCTATACTTTACTCAATCAATTTCACCAAGGGGGCTATGCCAAAACCAATCCAACAATGATTGATTTTATGAATAGGCTTTGGGATACAGAAAAAATACCAACAGATATTGTGTACACTAGTAAATTACTTTTTGGTGTTGAACAATTGATTCAAGAAAATTATTTTGAAAAAGAGGCATCCATCTTAGTCGTTCATAGTGGAGGTTTGCAAGGGAACCGATCTTTGCCAGTGGGTACTTTAAGATTCTAACAAATTCATTTAAACTAATTCACAATTAAAGATGGATTCGAAATGGAATTTTATTTTTTGCTTGACTTCCTCGTAATCTACTTGCCTTCCTAATTCTTTTTCCATAGAAGTCACCGTCTTTCCTTCAATACCGCAGGGCACAATAAATTCAAAATGGGATAAATCTGTATTCACATTCAATGCAAATCCATGCATCGTAATCCAGCGACTACACTTAATCCCCATAGCACAAATTTTTCTCGCAACAAACGGATCCTGTGGATCTAGCCATACACCTGTTTCACCAGCACTTCTTTCGCCTTTCAATCCATATTCTGCTAATACTTGAATAATCACCTCTTCCAAACTTCTTAAATACCATCCCAAGTCTGGCTTGAACTTATCTAAATCAATAATAGGATAACCCACCACTTGTTGTAAACCATGATAAGTGATATCTCCCCCTCTATTGATATGATAATACTCAATGCCCAATACTTTTAATTGTTCGTCAGACACCAATACATTGGACCTGTTGCCATTTTTACCCAATGTAAAAACAGGTGGATGTTCTACCAAAATAAAACGATGTTGGGTTGCCGCCTCATTTGCTTCCTTACCTGCTGTCCTTGCTTCCGTCTTAAGTGCCACAGCTGATTTTAATAGCTGTTCTTGGTAATCCCAAGTTGGTTGGTAGGATTGAATGCCTAAATCTTCGAAAATTACTTGTTGGCGCATAGAACAAAGTTACAAACTATGCTGCAATAACTTACTTTTGCATCATGTCAACTGAAGAGCTACAAATAGAAAATGAAGATGTGTATGAGAAACTGACCTTTGTCGTAGATAAGGGACAGGAACCTATGCGTATCGACAAATGGGTTCAAATGAGAATCGTAGGATTAACTAGAAGTAAATTACAAAACGGGATTGAAGGCGGATTTTTGACGGTGAATGGCAAAGTGATCAAAAGCAATTACCGCACCCGTCCGGGAGACGAAGTAGTGTATATGAGCTATGTCAACCCGGATTACACCGAATTGAAGCCGGAGGAAATGGCTTTGGATATTGTGTATGAGGATGATGCCATCATGGTGATTAATAAACCATCCAATATGGTGGTACATCCTGGTATTGGAAATTATTCTGGCACTTTACTCAATGGTGTGGCATTTCATTTATTACAACAGAATCCAAATTTGAATGAGGAAGTGTTGCCAAGATTTGGCTTAGTGCATCGTATAGACAAAAATACCACTGGCTTAATTGTACTTGCAAAAACACCTGAAGCTGCAAGTCATTTAGCAAAACAATTTTTCAACCATACCGTTGAAAGAAAATATGTTGCCTTGGTTTGGGGGAATATGGAAGAAGACGAAGCCACGGTGAATGCGCACATCGCAAGGCATAAGACTTTTCGTAAAATGTTTGACGCCTACCCTGAGGGAGAAGTTGGGAAGCATGCCATCACACATTACAAAGTGATAGAGCGTTATAACTACACCACCCTTGTATCTTGTGTTTTGGAAACAGGTAGAACGCATCAGATACGTGTGCACATGAAACATATTGGACACACTTTATTCAATGACCAAGAATACGGTGGAGATAGAATTTTAAAAGGCACCATCTACACCAAGTACAAACAGTTTGTAGACAATTGTTTTGATGCTTGTCCTAGATGTGCATTGCATGCAGCGACGCTCGGTTTTATTCATCCAACCACCGAGGAGATGATGCGCTTTGATAGTCCATTACCTTCGGATATGGAAGCTGCCATTACCAAATGGAAGAACTATAAAGCAGCAGCGCATACTTAGTTTTACTAAATCTTATTTTACTTAGAGTAAGAATTATTCCAAAAAGAAAAGTTGACTCCTAAATAATATACGACATAAAAATATACGACAAAGTAAAAAGCCGCTTCGAAATCGAAGCGGCTTTTTACTTTGAAATAAATTCAAATTATTTTTTGTTTTGACTTGCAGCCATTGGCGATAATCCAATTGATTGACCTCTAGAAAAACCTTTTGACTTAAATAAGGCAAATTTACTTGGCGCAGCTAAATTTGGCCATTTGTTATTGCTCTCATCAATGTCAGCAGTTTCACGCATTGGATCTAATTGAATAGACACCGCTTTCTTACTTGTCAAGAACACTTTTGTTACTTTGTTCTCGTTCTTTCTCCAGATTTGTGCTGGTAGACGTTGTGTTTCTTTAGTACCATCTTCGAAAGTAAATTCAAGGATAATTGGCATCACTAGTCCGCCTTTATTGATGAAACTTACTTCATACAAATTAGCACTTGCATATTTAGCTTTCTCTGCATCTGTTAAACCTTCAGCTGCAGGCATTGCCATAGCTGGTTGCTTCGTAACAGAATCATAAGGCTCTAATCCTCTGTCATATCTCCAATAGAAATCACGTAAGCTTTGATCTACATCTGTTAAAAACACAATGGACTTATCGTTTCTATTTCTAATTTTTGAAATATCCTCAAAGCTATTCACTTCTGGTTTTGACAAACCTCTTGGTCCCATTGTTCTAGCTGCCGGAACTGCTACTGTAGCATCATATACTGCATGCTTTACTGTATCAATGGCAATATCTACAGGATCGATGCTGTAGAACCAGCCTCTCCAGAACCAATCTAAATCTTCGGCACTTGCATCTTCGATTGTTCTAAATAAATCGGCAGGTGTTGGGTGTTTGAAAGCCCATCTTCTTGCGTATTCTTTAAATGAATAATCAAATAATTCACGACCCATGATGGTTTCACGTAAAATATTTAAACCAGTTGCAGGCTTCGCATATGCGTTTGGTCCAAACTGAATAATGTTTTCGCTATTCGTCATGATTGGCTCTAATTGATCTTTTGGCAATTTCATATAATCTGCAATTGCAAAAGCAGGACCACGACGACTAGGGAATTTGTTGTCATATAATTCTTCTGTCAAATATTCAACATAAGTATTTAAACCTTCATCCATCCAAGACCATTGACGCTCGTCGCTATTCACAATCATTGGGAAGAAGTTATGACCTACTTCGTGGATGATTACACCTAGCATACCATTCTTAGTTGCTTCTGTGTATGAACCATTTTTTTCTGTACGGCCATAGTTGAAACAAATCATTGGATATTCCATGCCATTAGACGCTTCAATACTTTGTGCTACTGGGTATGGATAAGGAATCGTAAACTTAGAATATGTCTTAATAGTGTGCGCTACTGCTTTAGAAGAGAAAGGACGGTATAAAGCATAAGCTTCTTTTCCATAAGCACTCATACACATTACTTTCTTGCCTTCTACATTTGCAGCCAAAGCATCCCAGATAAATTTACGGCTTGATCCAAAAGCAAAGTCACGTACATTTTCTGCATTGAACACCCAAGTTTTTTGAGTCGTTGCTTTTGTTTTTTCTGCATTCTTTGCTTCTTCTAAAGTCACAACCTCAACTGGTTCAGCTGAAGTTTGTGCTTTATTCCATCGAGCCAATTGAGCTGGACTCAACACAGCAGGATAGTTTTGACAAGCACCTGTCGCCATAACAACGTGGTCGCTAGGAACAGTGATAGCCACTTTATAATTACCAAAAGTCAAAGCAAACTCACCTCTACCAGTAAACTGGTGGTGCTGCCAACCTTGGAAATCAGAATAAACTGCTAAACGCGGATACCATTGCGCCATCGTGAATAAGTGGTTGCCATCTTCTGGGAAGAATTCAAATCCACCTCTTCCAGCAACAGTCAATCTATCTGTGAT
Source organism: Chitinophaga pinensis (assembly GCA_945865295.1). Taxonomy (GTDB): domain Bacteria; phylum Bacteroidota; class Bacteroidia; order Chitinophagales; family Chitinophagaceae; genus Sediminibacterium; species Sediminibacterium pinensis_A. The sequence continues at coordinate 5,529 of CAMBDE010000040.1, forward strand.
TTTATAATTCCAATCTACTTTAAAAGCAAATTTTTGACCAGGCTTTAATGCTGTTGGCAATTCAACACGCATCATTGTTTTGTTCACAGTGTACTTTAACTTAGCACCCAATAGGTCTGTAATTTTTAAAATATTCACACCTAATCCATTATCGCTTTTTGCTTCTTCTAAATTATCAATCATTGCAGGACTCATACCTCTACCCAATGAACTTCCGTCTGGGTAACCAGCATTTTTAGTTGTGCTATGCTCATTCTCATCTAACTGTAACCAGATATAAGTTAAGACATCAGGTGAATTGTTGAAATAAGTGATGGTCTCAGTACCATGCAACATTAAATTCTTCTCATCCAAAGTTGCTTTAATGTCGTAGTCAGCTCTTTGCTGCCAATACTTTGTTCCAGGAGCGCCACTCGCCGTTCTGTATTCATTTGGCGTAGGTAAAATAGTACCCAATTGTTCAAACTTGTTTCCATGATTAGAACCTGGGTTGTTGCGGATATCTTGCGCCATAACTGTCAATACAGTCAAACACATGATTCCAAATGACAATAATTTCTTCATTGTTGTTTCTTTTTCGAGGTTTAAAGAGATGCTATTCGATCTATGATCATACGTAAAGATAAGCATATCGCTAGGATAGAACCATACCGCATATACATTTTTCTAGGTATTTTAAGGATGGAAACGATGCAATATGACAGGGCCAAAATCACCATCACAATCAATATTTGACCTATTTCAAGGCCTATATTGAAGGAAAATAAGGGCCCTAGCAAGGAATCCTCCTTTCCCAAGAGACTTTTTAGATAATTGCTAAACCCTAGACCATGGATCAGGCCAAAAAATAGCGCCAACCCATAATGGGCCGAAAAGCATTGTTTAAATTCAAAATCTTGGACCCAAAAATTGGAAACTGCAGTAATCAAAATGGTCACTGGAATTAGGAACTCAATCCAATTGACTGGAATATCTAACAAAGAAAGGGTACTTAATGCGAGTGTTAAAGAATGGCCAATCGTAAAAGCAGTCACTAAAATAAATATTTTTTTCCAATCCGACCAAACATAGCGCAGGGTCAATGCCAGGACAAATAATATATGATCTACCCCTCCTAAATCTATAATGTGCTTGAACCCAAGTCTTAAATACAAAAACAGCTCGTCCATAAATGAATTTTTCTGGTGTTAAATTAATGAAGACCTTTGTAACCACAAAATAAACTACTATGGCTTGGATTGGTTTAAAACATTGGATGGTATGGATGCTGACTGCAATGCATCCCTTTTATATCTCAGTGGTAGAAATTGAGCACAATACAAAAGACGCCACAATCGAAATAAGTGCTCGTACTTATACAGATGACTTAGAGAAAATGATTCAAAAAGAATTCAATGTGAAATTGGATTTGAGCCAGGCAAATCAAAAAGAGCAAGCCAATAAGTATATTAACTTATACATGCAAAAGAAACTGGCTTTACAAGCTGGTGGTGTAAAATACAAGATGGACTTTGTAGGCTATGAAATTCAGAAAGAAAGCACTTGGAGTTATTTTGAAATCAAAGAAGTGAAACAGGTAAAACAATTGAATATATTTTGCGAGATCTTATTTGGCATAGATCCAAATCAAATTAATATTCTACATACCACGGTTGGCGGTGTCAGAAAAAGTTACGAATTGGCCACGCCAAAAAATACGACCCAATTTAATTTTTAAGCAGCAATTTTAGAGCCCTACAAAATACCTTCTGCGACAATATTATTTTTTCAATTCCATTGGACCTGCCCATTTTAAATAGGCTTTTGCCATGCCATATCCTGATACCAATCCAATAATAGTACCTCCAATAATGTCCAATGGATAATGCACCCCAACATAGACTTGAGCAAAGGCAATGATACCTGCCCATACAAAAAAGAATTTTGTAAAACGTTGTTGTGTCATCCCCCAGGTGATGAAAATAAACATTGCGAGTCCAAAATGATTGGCAGCATGTGAAGATGTAAAACTAAAGCCGCCAGAACAATGGTCTAATAACAATCTTGTTTTTCCCAATAATGCAGGATCATTACAAGGTCTTAAACGATGAAAAAAAGGCTTGAATACGCTACTACTTATTTGGTCTGTCAAGCCAACATTGATCAAGGCAAACAAAAGCCATTTCAAGGTTTTCCAACCTATTTTGTAGACCAACCAGATCAACAATCCAATATACAAGGGTACCCAGTTGTTGGAATGCCTGGTCCAAGGCAGGACATTGTCCAATAGAGGATGGTGCCAGACCCCATTGATTTGGTGAAACAATGCCTGATCGATGTCCTTAATTTGTTGAAAAATACTTAGCCCCATGCCGTAAAGATACATGGAATGGAAAAATTTAAAGTAAATTTGCAGACCGATTTATTTTAATCTTTAGCTATGTCATTAATCAAGAGCATTTCAGGTTTTAGAGGCACCATTGGTGGTCGTCCAAACGATAACCTAACGCCAATTGATATTGTAAAATTTGCATCTGCATATGGTACCTGGTTGATCAGAAAATCAGCTGGGAAAAAGAAAGTAATTGTGGGTCGTGATGGAAGGATGAGTGGGTTGATGGTAGAAGCCTTGGTGGAGCAAAGTTTATTGGCCCTAGGTATCGATGTGGTGCATTTAGGATTAAGCACTACGCCCACTGTAGAGATGGCTGTAGTATTTGAAAATGCGGATGGTGGCATTATTTTGACAGCAAGTCATAATCCAAAAGAATGGAATGCCCTGAAATTGTTAAATGAGAAAGGCGAGTTTGTAAGTGGAGAAGAAGGAAAAATAATTTTAGCAATAGCAGAACAAGAAGATTTTATTTATGCCCCTGTGGATGCCATGGGTGAATTGATTGGGGATGACAATAGTTTATCAAAACATATTCAAGCAATATTAGACCATCCATTGGTGGATATTTACGCCATCAAGAAAGCCAATTTTAAAGTAGTGGTGGATGCGATCAATAGTTCTGGTGCATTTACAGTGCCTGCATTGTTAAAGGCGATTGGTGTTGAGGATATCCTTGTGTTGAATGCAGCAATGACAGGAGACTTTGCACATAACCCAGAGCCCTTAAAAGAACACTTAACTGAACTTTGCAATACAGTTGTAAAAGAAAAAGCGCATGTAGGTATTGCTGTTGACCCTGATGTAGATCGTTTATGTTTTGTGAGTGAAGATGGCAATTTATTTGGTGAAGAATATACATTGGTAGCCATTGCGGATTATTTTTTACAATATACCAAAGGTGCTACCGTAAGTAATTTATCTTCTACTAGGGCATTAAGAGATGTAACCGAGCAACATGGTTGCACTTATTTTGCAAGTGCAGTAGGTGAAGTGAATGTGGTGACAAAAATGAAAGCCGAAAAAGCTGTGATTGGTGGAGAAGGCAATGGAGGCATCATTGTGCCAGATTTACATTATGGTAGAGATGCTTTAGTTGGCATTGCATTGTTCTTGTCACATCTTGCAAAAGCAGGAACAAGCTGTTCTAGTTTGAGAGCTAGTTATTCTGCTTATTTTATGAGTAAGAAAAAGATGGACCTGAATGCAAGCCTTTCATTGTCTACCATTTTTGAAAAATTGAAAAATGAATTTGCAGCATTCCCTATGGATGATGTGGATGGATTGAAAATAGACTTTGAAAATGAATGGGTGCACTTAAGGTCAAGCAATACAGAACCAATTATGCGCATTTATACTGAAGCAAAAACACAAGCAGCCGCAGATCAATTAGCGGATAAAATTATTCAGCTGATCCTTAAAATTCAGTAATTTAAAAATCATGCAGAGAATTTATCTTGACAATGCAGCTACTACCTCCCTTGCACCTGAAGTGCTTGAAGCGATGATGCCTTATTTGACCGAAAAATTTGGTAACCCTTCCTCCATTTATAGTTATGGAAGAGAAACAAGATTGGCCATTGAGCAAGCCAGAAAATCTGTCGCAAAAAACTTAGGTGCCAAGCCCGCTGAAATTTTTTTTACAAGTGGCGGTACAGAAAGTAGCAATACTGTTTTAAATGCGGCTATAACCGATCTAGGTTGTAAGCATATTATTAGTTCTCCAATCGAACACCATGCCACTTTACATACGGTAACGCATTTAGCAAAACTGCACAATCTACAATTAAGCTTTGTTCAAATATTACCTAATGGTCATATTGATATGGATCATTTAGCAGGATTACTTGCTGCTTCAACTGAAAAAACAATCGTAACAATCATGCATGCTAATAATGAAATTGGCAATATGATTGATATGAAAGCTGTAGGACAACTTTGTAGACAATATCAGGCTTATTTTCATAGTGATACGGTACAGACAGTAGGTCATTTCCCTTTTGAATTAAGTCAAGTGCCAGTTGATTTTATTACAGGAGCTGGACATAAATTTCATGGACCTAAGGGGGTTGGTATTTTATATATCAACGAAAATGTAAAAATTAGTCCCTTAGTGCATGGCGGCTCTCAAGAGCGCAATATGCGTGCAGGGACAGAAAATTTATATGGCATAGTTGGTTTTGCGAAAGCACTTGAATTGGCTACAGAAAAATACCAAGAAGACCGTGCATATATCCAATCTTTGAAACAGTATTTACATGATCAATTGGTTGCAAAAATTCCTAGTGTACATTTTAATGGAGACCCATTTGGTAATAGTTTATATAATTTATTAAGTGTCAACTTTCCAAAAAATGAAAAGACCGAGATGATCTTGTTTAATTTAGACATGCATCATATTTGTGCCAGTGGAGGAAGTGCTTGTTCAAGTGGCGCCCAACAAGGTTCACATGTCATTAATGCGCTTAACAAAAGCACCGAGATGGTCACTGTTCGTTTTTCTTTCTCAAAACACAATACAAAGGCCGAAATTGACCAAGTTGTGACAGCCTTATTAACAATGCTAAACTAATTTTTTTAAGTACTTTAGATAGCAACCAGCGTTAGAATAAATTAATCATTATTGATTCAACTAAATCGAATAAATCAATAATGATTTACAAAAAAAAGGCGCTTCAAACGAAGCGCCTTTTTTTATAGCTATACTTAAATTAAGGTTGAGCTGCTACTGGAACTGCTTTTTCTAAATTTTCAATGACATTGATCAACTGATAACAAGTTAAAATATCTTGTACAAAAGCGGATTGTTTATTGTTAAAATCAGTAGCTTTATTCTGATACGCATTCTCTGCATTTTGCATAAACTGCGATTCTGACATTGGCGTACCCAAAGATTTATAATAAGCCAATTGTTGTTTTAAATCCTTCACAACAGCTGCACCAACTCTTTTACCTAATTCAGTATCCCCTGCAGCATAAGCAGCCTGTAAATATAAATAAGAGAAATAATTATGTTGATTGCCTCTATTAGATGACATTCCATAAGGGAAATTTTTTGTACTAATCTCCTTGTCTAACTTTCTTAATACTTGAACCGCACTGTGTTTTTTACCCGCTGCAACTAAAGCTTGTGCAATCTGAGCTACATTCAATCTCAATGAATTCAAATGTCTTCTATTCTCTTCGTCATAGTATACATTTGACTTACTCGAATTCTTGAAATCAAACTTAGTCATGATATTTTTAAAAGCAGCGTCTGTATCCACAGATGCCCCTTTTACAGGAACCAATTGATACGCTAATCCAGTTTGACGTACATATTGATCCAGTCCTAAGTCTTTTAACTCCTGTGTAGATGTAAAGCAAATTGGACGCTTAAACTGAGTCGTCGCAATGATTGCATAAATAGCCAACTCATTTTTGATCATGTATTGTCTATTTGGATTGAAATCAATCAACAACTCAGACTCAATGATATCTGTTGGTTTAGCAATACCAGAAGCCAAAGCAAATTCCTTATTGATAGGTAATTTGAATTTATGTGTTGGAAAGATATTCACTGGGCCTTCCTGCGTTGAAGCTTGATATTTACCAGTTTGATCTCCAACCACATACCTTAAGATAGAATCCAAATTATGGTAAGTTGTTTCACCAAACTCTGGCAGTGGATTATAATAAGCTACATTTAATTTATTGCCAGCAACTTGTTCTTCTGTAAAAATCACATCAAATTGATCGCTCTTATTTACTTTATACCTTAATTCACGCATATACCAATCCGATCCCAATAAACTATTCACTACCACACGTACATCTGGTCTAATGCCTTCAACTTCCTGTGCATACCATAATGGATAGGTATCGTTATCGCCGAATGAAAATAAGATGGCATTAGGAGGGCAACTTTCTAAATACGCTCTTGCCATATCACGCGCCAATGTTTTTTGGCCACGATCATGGTCATCCCACTCCTGCTGCGCCATCAATGTTGGAACTGCTAATAAACAAAGGACTGTTGCAATGGTCGTCGCCATATTTTTATGGATGACTTTGCTTAGCCATTCTGCTACTTGTAAAACGCCTAGTCCAATCCATATTGCAAAAGCATAGAAAGAACCTACATATGCATAATCACGTTCACGCGGTTGCAATGTTACTTGGTTCAAATAAATCACAATCGCCAAACCGGTGAAGAAGAACAACAAACCTGTCACCACAAAATCTTTTTTATTCTGCTGGTATTGGTATAATAATCCCATGATGCCTAAGAAAAATGGCAGCATAAACAAATTATTATTCGCCTTATTGTCTTTGTTAATACTATCTGGTAATTTGGATTGTTCTCCAAAGAAGAAATTATCTACTACCGAAATACCTGTCTTAAAATTACCATCACGTACATTACCAAATCCTTGTAAATCGTTTTGCTTACCAGCGAAATTCCATAGGAAATAACGCAAGTACATGAAACCAAATTGATAATTTGTAAAGTACTTGATATTATCTCTTAATGTTGGTACATCGCCTTCTTGCACTCCAGCAAATGCACGGTAACTATCTAGCTGTCCGCGATCGTTGTCTCCATCCCACATTCTTGGAAACAAATGCGCTGAAGGTGCGGATCCCCAATCTCTTTTAATATTCTTTCCTGAGAACTCATAATTAGTTGGTGTTTTTACATACTGATCACTGCCTTCGACTGTTTCTGCTTTGTCAACAAAATCAGGACCGTATAAAATAGGCCAATCTCCATACTGCTCTCTTCCTAAATAACCCACCAATGTCACTGCATTATCTACATTGTACATATCTACAGAAGGATCTGCATTAGAACGTATCATTGTTGTCAAGTAGGTAGAATACCCAATTAAAACAAATACAGTTGACCATATACCTAACTTTAAAAAATAGAATCCTTTTTTATTGGCGTATCGAATGCCAACCACAAATAAAGCGGTTAGCAATACAAAGAAAGTGATGAAGCCACTATAAAAAGGCAATCCAAAACTATTTACAAATTGAATATCAAATGCAGCTGCCCACTTGATGGTATATTGAATTAAAAATACTTGTACCAATCCTGTAATAATGACACCCACTATAAACGCAAATAAAGCCCCTTTGAAACTTGGCTTATACAATCTAAAATAATACACCATTACAATTGCAGGAATCGTCAAAAGGTTCAATAAATGGACACCAATTGAAATACCCATGATGTAGAAAATGAAAATAATCCACTTGTCTGCACCTGGCTGATCTGCTTTGTCTTCCCATTTTAAAATAGCCCAAAATACCAATGCCGTAAAGAATGAACTCAATGCATACACTTCACCTTCCACAGCACTATACCAAAATGAATCACTAAAAGTATAGGCTAATGCACCTACTACGCCTGTACCCATCACCAAAAAAATTTGGTTATTGGTCAATTCAGTTCCAGACTTGGCAACTAAAATACGTTTTGCAAAATGCGTAATGGTCCAAAATAAAAATAGAATGGTGAAACCACTTGCAATGGCACTCATACTATTCACAGCCAATGCTGCAGTTTGAGGATTATCTCCAAAGAAGATGATAAACACCCTACCTAAAAGAACAAACATAGGTGCTCCAGGAGGATGTGGTATTTGTAATTTATAGGCACTACTAATAAACTCACCGCAGTCCCAAAAGCTACTAGAAGCTTCCATCGTTAATAAGTAAACAGTACATGCGATCAATGTCACTGCCCAGCCTGTAAGATTGTTGATTTTCTTGAAATCCATTTTGTCCATTTTAGTAGTTGCAAACTTAACTGAAACTGAGCAAAAAGGGAAATTTGAGGCAGTTTTAAGCTTATTTTAAGATTTTAAGCTTCCCTCGCCTATTCTTAGGTAGGGTTTTTTATCTTTGTGCCCCATGAGTCAAAATCGATCCGTCGCTTTCCATACATTAGGCTGTAAACTAAATTTTTCAGAAACCTCGACCATGTCTAGGCAATTGGAATTGGAAGGATTTGAAAAGAAGCAGTTTACCGAACAAGCAGACGTGTATGTCATCAATACCTGCTCGGTGACTGAAAATGCAGATAAGGAATGCAGACAACTCGTTAGAAGGGTGCAGCGATTGGCGCCAGAAAGTTTTATTGTCATCACTGGCTGCTATGCCCAATTAAAGCCTCAAGAAATTGCGACCATTCCTGGAGTTGATTTAGTACTTGGTGCAGCTGAAAAATTTAACTTGGTTCAACACCTTGCCAATTTAACCAAAGGCGATGCAACGAAAATTTGCAGTTGTGATATTGATACCTTAACAGGATTCCACAGTTCTTTTTCTGTAAATGACAGAACCAGGACCTTCTTAAAAGTGCAGGACGGATGTGATTATAGTTGTTCATTTTGTACCATACCAATGGCCAGAGGTAAAAGTAGAAGTGATACAGTGGCAGGTGTGGTAAAACAAGCAAAGGAATTGGCTGAAAAAGGCGTAAAGGAAATTGTATTAACAGGGATCAATCTTGGTGATTTTGGAAAAGGAGGCGATGGTGGCAAGCATCATGAAGAAAACTTTTTTGAACTCATTAAAGCGCTAGATAATGAAACTGCCATCGAACGTTACCGCATTTCATCTATTGAACCTAATTTATTAACAGATGACATCATTGCATGGGTGGCAGAAAGTAAAAAATTCATGCCACATTTTCATATTCCTTTACAAAGTGGATCAGATGCTGTTTTAAAATTGATGCAACGTAGATACAATAGTCAATTTTATAAAGAAAGAATTGAATTGGTTAAAAAATTAATCCCTCATGCTGCGATTGGGGTGGATGTGATTGTTGGCTCTCCGGGTGAAACAGAAGCTTATTTTCAAGAAAGTTTTGCCTTCATTCACAGCTTAGACATTTCTTATTTGCATGTATTTACTTATTCTGAAAGAGCAGCCACCAAGGCCTTAGATATTAAACCAATTGTACCCATTGCCATTCGCAATGAACGCAATAAAATTTTACGCAATCTTTCTTACCAGAAATTACAATATTTTACAGAAGCACACCGAGGTGAAAGCAGAAAAGTCTTATTTGAATCTGTAAAGAAAACAGCCGACGGTGGGATGGAAATGCTAGAAGGGTATTCTGATAATTATATTCGAGTTAACGTACCTTATAAAGCTAAATGGAGCAATCAAATAGTGGACTGGACCATCTAATGCATCTAATTCATTGAACTAAAGGAATTAGATTAAAGGACTGAAACTTCTTCTAACTTAAACTCAACAATCATCATCATATTGATGCTGTCTAATCTTACGTAAACAGATTTCTTGTCTGCTTTGACCACTTCCCCTCTTTGACCCATAAATAAGCCATTGTTGACAGCCACTTTTGTTTGTGGCATGATCGCTCCCATGTCCACCACTTGAATATTAGTATAAGATAATCCAAGGTATTTTCTGATCAATTCAATTTCTTTGTCTCTAATGATGGCAGGCTTTTTTTCAAAATAGAGAAAGCGCACCACCCCCATTGTACTAAGTACATTGGTATATTCTTCCTTCGTTGCTTTTACGAAAACATAAGACTTAAATAAAGGCTCTTCGATCACCTTTTTTCTGTCAGACCATTGACGTTCTTTTTTTTGTGTAGGGCACCAGCTTTCAATGCCTTTTTGCGCAAAATTCGAATCTACTTTTTTCTCCCATTTTGGCTTTGTATACACCACATGCCACTTTTTCAATTGCTCCATTTACTCAATTATTTTTTTACAACCACTGTTGTTTTTTTATTCAATGCTGCTAAAATTTTACTAGACTCATTTACCTGAAAATCTTTTGCTAAGTCTTTAATCCATGCTTGGTAGCGATCTTGTTTTGATTTATCAGGATTATTGTAAAATTTATTGTAGTCTACTTTTATCGGCGCCAAAGTCATAGGCGTCTTTAATTTTAACGCCTGCTCATTCTGTTTAGAAACTTCTTGTACACGCTTTTTAAAAGCCTGAAACTTGTCTAATTTCAAATACACTGGGGTTTCAATTTGATTCGATACCCAAAGTAAATTTTGCTTGAATTTATTTAAAGCAGTATCGTTTTGAATTTGAGCATTTGTTGATTGTATTACTTTAGACAATTGCGTATTATTAGACCATACCATGTATCTAGCGCGCTCCATTTCGTCCCAGCTTAATGCAGATGCATTGTCTTTTTCTCTATACTTGAGGTACTCGTATTCGTCTGGCAAAATAACATCAGGAACCACGCCTTTTTTTTGTGTAGAACTTCCGTTGATACGATAGAATTTTTGGAAGGTTAATTTAACTGCCCCATATTCTGTTTGGATGCCCAATGAATCTAATGGTTTGCCAAAAGCTACATTTCTTTGAACAGTCCCCTTGCCATAGGTAGAACTACTGCCAACAATAATGCCACGTTTATAGTCTTGTATCGCACCGGCAAAAATTTCACTTGCAGATGCACTAAACTCATTGGCCATTACGACCAATGGGCCATCGTATAAAATACCAGGTGTTTCGTCATATAAGGTTTGAGATCTACCTTCTTTATTTCTAATTTGTACCACTGGGCCTTTGTCTATAAATAAGCCAGCCATTTGCACCACTTCGTATAAAGACCCGCCGCCATTGAATCGGACATCTATTATAATCCCTTTCACATTTTCTGCTTTCAATTTTTTAATTTCTGCAGCTACATCCTCAGAACATCTATGTCCATCTTCTCTTTCAAAATCGGCATAGAAATCGGGTAATAAAATATATCCGTATTTGTCTACGCCATTTTGGATGACTACACTTCTTGCATAACCTTCGTCCAAGACAATTTTTTCTCTAATTAATGAGACCACTTTAAAAGTACCATCTGGCTTTCTAAAAGTCAATCTTACCTCAGAACCTAAAGTACCACGAATCAATTTAACGGCATCTGTTGTTTCATAACCAGACACATCCACTGGTTCTTCTGATCCTTGTGCAATTTTTACAATCACATCATTCACGACAATCTGTCCAGACTTCCAAGCTGGGCCTCCAGGTTGGATACTAGCGATACGTATACCAAAATCATCTTGGGCCAACTGTGCACCAATACCATAGATGACACCACTCATTTGCTCTGTAAAAGAACGCTTTTCTACAGGCGCTAAATAATCTGTATGCGGATCCATCAAGCCTGTAATGGCATTTAAAAAAAGTTCAAATTGTTTATCTTTCGTAAAAGTTTTTTCAAAAGATTCGATTCTTTTTTTATAAGACTTTTTAACATAGGCCCTTGATTCCGCCTCTAGTGTAGAATCATTTTTAACTACAAATTTTTCCTTGCCTTTATTTTTTTCTCTTTCATCAATCAAACTTGCATAACGTTCGATGGTTCTATATTTTAACAACATCTCCCAACGCTTTGCTCTTTCTGCTGCATCTTTAGGATAAGCCATTTTATCTGAATTCAATGACACGGAATCATCTGCATTAAAATTAAATGGCTGATCCATGATTTGATTGAATATAGCTTTCGTCTCTATAATACGTTGTGCATAAATACGACTCACTGCAGGTTGAAAAGCAATTGTGGTACCATGAATTTCATCGTCAATCGTCGTGCTATAATTGGATAAACTGTCAATATCTGACTGAAGAAATGTATTTTTTTCTGGATCCAACGCTTTAAAATAAGCAGTAAATACTTCTTTAGAAAATGCATCATCAATGTTTCTTGGACTGTAATGTTCTGATTCCAATAATTGGCCTATTGTAGATAATAATTTTCTTTGTCTTAACTCAGGCGACTCTTGTGTTTCTGATTTGAAAGTATTAAAGGCAAAGAACAAAGCGCCAAATAGGAATACTGTGGCAAAAACTTTCCACTTATTTTGTTGTACGTATGTCATAATCTTGTGCATCTAGAATTTCAAAAATAGCGTAAAATGGGAATCTTACGTGTCTAATTACGTTTTTCTAGTCTTTTTTACCATTATTTTATAAAAACATGCTTAACTAATTTTATTGATTACTGAATTAACGTATTTTTGCAGCCCAAATGGAGGGCGTAGCTCAGTAGGTTAGAGCGACAGTTTGTGGCACTGTAGGCCGTGGGTTCGAGACCCATCGTTCTCCCATTAAAAACCTGTCCCGATTTTGGGAT